>JALVRY010000244.1:0-13618 GCA_027024625.1 Thiotrichaceae bacterium | reverse complement strand
TCCGATACATGCCGCTAGTAAACGGCTGCTTTCTGCTGCGACTTGAGAATCTTTTTGTGTGGGTATTTGATAGTTTAAAGCAGACACAACGCCCTCCATCTAATATTTATTCAAACTCATTTTTATTATAATAAACGAAATAAACGAAACGGTATATTTTTTCTGACAAAGATAGAGGATGCTAGGTTCAATGGTGGAGGTACAAAAGGTTTTATTTAATTTGGATTTTCATAAAAGATATAGGCGGTTGAATAGTCGCTAAATTCAAAATATACCTTTTTCTCGTTTGCATCTGCAACTCCGTTTAGGTTGCTATCCAGTACGCCATAACCGAACCGATAAGGGCGATCTTGTGAGCCGTTGGTTGATGTGGCGGTGGTGAGCTTGTCTATTTTGATAAAGCGTTTTACTAGCTTCTCACCTGCATAAACTTCTAGTATGCCGTCTGTCCCTGTCCAGTTGTTGATTGCTCGACCAAGGCGGTTTTGTGATTCTTGTGTACAGGCGGTGAGGGCGAATACTGCAAGGGTGGTGATGAGTAGTTTTGTTTTCATTATGCTGCTTGTTGTATTGGTAATTCTTCACGTTTGCTAACGTCTAACACTTCAATGCCTAAAACATTACCGTCCTTGTCAAAGTCCATCATAATTCCTTTTTGAACCTCCTTTGTTTTCTCAATTTCACCTTTGGAGAGGTTGATATATAAAGCATCGACGCTAGGGTCAAATTCTATTTTCATATTAGCGGTGGAACAGTTTTTTTATGAGAAAACTACTACAGAAGGAATAGAGGGAAGTGAACCTCGGAGCTGACGTTCTTAAATAACGCTTACGATACTCAAAGAGCGTCGCAGCTAATCCGAGCTTTACTCACTTCTGAGCATTAGTGTAAGTATAAACAGAAAACTTCTCTGAACCGATTTTGTAATATAAAAAAATCCCCATTCTCGTGACGAAAACCTAGACGATACATTGTCTGATCATCTTGCATTCTTACATTGCGGAAAGTAAATTTTGCAGCACCATCGGCTTCAAGTATGGTTTGCACTTGCTTTAGCACTTGAGCTTCTTCCTGTGAACCCATGCCTCCACGAGATTTAATCCAGCCATCAAAGCACACCCTAGCTGCTTCAATTGCTGCGGTTGCATCGCCCCAGCCTGTAATACCCATTTCAGAAGCTAATGCACCTGACGCGGCAACTGTAGCAAAGGCTTTAGCGACTCGTTTCACCTGACCATCTGCATTATCGACTAAGTGTTGCTTTAACCAGTCTTTTTGCAATTCTCTGATTAATTTCAGCAAAGGTTCACGGTTTGCCGTGAATAGGCGTAAATACTCTCTAAATGCCCTCCCGTGGTGCTTTTTGGCGTTATCGCGTAAATAATCAGAGAAACCTGCACCATCCTTAGCAAACGCGGGTAAGGTGTCGAATATGCCTAGGTCATTACCTGCATCGGCTGGTAGGTCAATGATGCGGACTAATTGCCCTGCTTTTATTTTTTTGCCACCTTCGCGGACAATATCAGCTAATGATATTTCACCAGATGAGAGAAACAAGGTTTTCCACTTGGCAGGTGGTCGCAGATTACCGCTTCGATCACTGCGAATTTTGCCGACACCGTTAGCAAGCATGTAAGCTGTACCACCTATGGTTTTAGCGTCTGCCTCCCCGATCTCATCAAGACAAAGTAGTATGTCATTGTGTATCGAAGCAACGGATTCTAAGCCGTTAGATGTGGCTCTCCAGCGTGGTAAATCACTAGGATTCCCGATAACAGACTTTGCAACTTCTAGTAATGTGGTCTTGCCAGATGATGAATTACCGCGAAAATGAAAACCTAAACCACCGATATTGAGTAGATTCAACATTGGTGCAGCAAACGCACAGGATACCGCAAAGACTAGACGGTGATTACCTTTACAGTGAATGCTGACATTATCCCGCCATTGTTCAAGTGTTCCTGCTTGCTCGAAACCTGCTAAATCGTTGGCTTCTGCTTGCAATAGCACCCGCTCCTCTGGTGCTTCACCAATTACTTCATCTGATAACACAAAAGCCTCTTTGTACCAGCCTGTACGACTGACTGACCTAGCGACTTTATCGACGGGATAGTTCATCAAATAGTTACTAAAATGTTCTCGCACGGCTCGTTTTGTGCTGATTTGCAAACCGCCTTCTAGTAAGTTTCTGCGGATAATTGCACCGTCACCTGCTAAGTCCGCTTGAGACATAATGTACTGGTGTTTGATATTGTCTTTATCTTTCCACTCCAACAACAAACCATGTCCGCTATTTTGGTCATTTCGCACCCGTGCAACTATATCTAATCGACTGCATAACCAAATAGGGTTAGAGGGTTCATCATCTTTGGGCGGTGGTAGGTAATACACGCCCTTATCGTTCACCTTAAAGGCGATAAATTCTTTCTGCTTAGGCTGTAGCTGGTCTTTAGCTTTTGACATTTGCAGCCTCCTTTTCAAAATTAATTAGGTCGTTGAAGTCCGTACCTGTGGTGCATTCAGCGGGAAATTCAGGATAAATATATTCTGCATGGATTGCCGTTGCTGCTTTTCTGCCGTAAAAAATACCAGGATTCCCCTTAGTAAAACGGTCATTGTCACAGGCAATAATTATCCGTGCTTGTGGATATAAGCGTCTTACTGCAATTGCTACAGGTGTTAGGTTTGCGGTACTGAATGCGACAATAGCGGGTTTGCCCGTTTTCTCGTGGACACTTGCCATAGTTGCGTAACCTTCACCTATATAGATCGTGCAATGTTCGCTGTTTTCAGGCTGTCCGATGGTGTGAAATAGCCCTAAGATTCGCCCATTCTTTAAGTAGAATTTCTTACCGTTTGGGTAAATCCGCTGTAAATTCCAAATAACGCCTTTTGCATCTCTCAAGGGTATTAGCACCTGTTGCTTAAACTTAGCCACACCATAAGCACCGACTTTTTTATCATCGACCAGATACGAGTGTTCAAAGTCTGCCTGTTTAGCCTGTCCCCATGTCTCTTGAGCTTCTTTTTTAGTCGCTAATTGGTTTTGTCGTTCAGCCTTTTTTTGCTCTCGCTTTTGCTCTTGAATTTGCCGTACTAATGCTCGCCTTTCAGCGGTTGTTAGTGTTTTGATATTGTTTCGATTACCGATAAATGTGTGAGTTTGTCCCGTTTTCCAAGAGCCATAGTGAGCAACCAGTACACCGTTAATATCAATAAAGGCTCGAATCCATCCGTTATTAGATTTGGGCTTGTCACCTGCCACGGTGTAGCGTCTGAGGCGGTTGTCTGCAATGATTTCTGGATTGCCTAGTTGATTGGTTTGGATTTCGGTTGCTGCGTTTTGGAATTGTTCGGTGAGGGTGTTACAATGTTGCTGCTGTAAAGCAACTTCCCCGCCTTGTTGCGGGGTCGTTGTGTTTTTCATTTTTAACCCTCTCTTAACTCACAAGTTTTAAGCAAATCTCAGAACTCTTTGCATTCTTCTTTCTACTTATTTTTTGTAAGTCTCTCTGGATTTTTAATAATTTCATGTGCTTATAAGCATTATCAAATAACAAGTTGCCTTGCTCTTTGTGCATTTTTCGTATCATTTCATCATTAAATTTGTAGATTTCTTGATTGAGTTCTTCAACACTCATATCAATCATTAAATATGCAACTAAAGCTTGATTAGCTTGTTTTTGGATGTTGGAGATTTTCATTACGCTACCTCCAAAATATCTGCAGGTTGGCGAGACTCTTTCCATGCTTGCACTAAGTCACTACGCCACGCAACGGCACGACCACCTTTAACTAAACGATGTGGTTTTGGGAATAAACCTTGACGAATCCATGAATAAAGAGTCTGCGATGATCTACACCCACATTCCTTTAATGTTTCATCGAGCGGCATAAAATAGAATTCAGCTTGTTTTAATTTGCCAGAACTGGCGGCGGAAATAACAGCTGAAACGATGTCTTGAATGACATCTGCATCTAGCTGTTTTTTTGTTTTTTTCAACATATTAAACCTCTTTAATTAGTTTCTATTAACCTTAATTGGTTAAGAGGTTTCATATTCTGAGCTGTTGATACCCATCAACGTCAAATCGTAATTTATTTGTACTTATTTTCTTATTATTCAATATGTTATAGTGGTGTTGATAGCTATCAACACCTAATTTTTTATCAAACTTTTTAGTACTTCTTTTAGCTTTTTATATTCATCCTTAAATCTATTTTCACCACACCCCCATTTCTTTTTTCCACCATAATCAGGGTGTATTGTACGTGGTGATATTCTATAAAGTTCGTACCAAGCATCAATTTCACTAATATCAAGTTTCTTGTTATTTATATATTGCAAAAGAAAAACAGCTCTTTTCTTTTGTGCATTATTAAGATTTATATAAGCTTCACTTGCTTTCAATTTATCTATTGAATACTTAGGCTTAGGACTACTTTTATTTTCAATTTGCCTTACTTCTTAATTATGAAGATTTATATTTAATTCAGAAGGATATGGAACATCGCCCAACACACATGAGACATATTCACTTTTGATATAAAGTTTGTCTTTAGCTCCAGCAACCCAAGTATCATTAGGAGCTTTTACAAGCTCACTGCTGTAATAAACACTACCATTTGCCTTTTTCCAGTCTTTATCTGAACTACTTTTAAGTCCAAATTGGACATGATGGTGTGTCCCTTGTTTGCTAAATACGCCTAAGCCTGTATAAATAGGCTCAACCTGAATCCTTTTTAAATAGTCTTTGGCTTCTGCTCTCCCAGAGTTTCCAAGGTAATCTAGTCTGTAATACCCATCAAAAATATATTGATGCTTTTCAATCTTATCAAAGGATAAAGGCTTTTCTTTTGTGACAGTTTCTTGCAGATGTACATATAGCTCAACTCCTTTTCTAACAGCGGTTGCAAACTCTTTGCTTTCGATGAATTTATTAAAATCAGAGTGACATCCTAGATCACTTGCAACATCCTTCAATAAAGTAAGACTTGATGTATCTTGAAAATCAGCTTCTACAATGTGCTTATGGCAATGCTTAATTTTACCGCGTGCAACTGATACGCCTCTTGCGGTTACGGATGATAATTTTTCGTTTTCAAAATAAGTAGAATCTGCTTTATCAACATAAAATTCATCAACCGAAGGTCTTATTTCACCATTTAGAATATTGGGGTCAAGATTTAAAGCACCTTTAGCAATTACATAGTAATTATATACTCCCCCATCTTTTGTACCCTCAAAAGACGTTATGCCTTTTGTAACTTTCAAACCACGAGAAAGCTTGCCTATGTAGTTTCTCCCCTCTTCTGTGTCTAACGGGTTAAAATAACCCGTAAAATATTCTACCTCTTCCCTGTAATCATCTTCTGATATAACTTCTTTTATTACTGGAATATCTTCGACATAGCACATTAGACCTATATCATTATATAGATAAGCCGTCTTAAATAACTCCCTCCAAGTCCAAGCAAATCCACGAGCATTGTTTATTAGACCAATAGCCTCGTTTATTGTATAGAGTTGCTCCATACGTCCACCCTTCATATCATCACCCTATAAATAAAATCATCAGGAAAAATCAGAGAAGGGTGTAATCTGACCTTTCAGGCGTGGGAGCTACCCGTACCCTATTCCTGACGAAACACTTTAGCCTCTTACTGGTTTGCCCGTAGCGGGATAATCTCAGCACCTTGTTTGAGTTCATCTAAATAATCCGCCCAAAACTGCAACATTTCCCGCCTTTCTTTTAGGTGTTGAGCGTGGTTGTAGCTGCGTCTTATTACATTTTTATCTTTATGGCTTAGTTGTCGTTCAATTGCATCTGGATTCCATTTGCCCATTTCATTGAGCATGGAGCTTGCCATTGCTCTAAAACCGTGTGGGGTTATGTCGTCATTTGTATAGCCCATCGTTCGCAATGCAACCCGTACCGCATTCTCTGACATACAACGGCTTTTACCTCTAGCACTGGGGAATAGATATTTCCATCGTCCTGTTAGTGGGTAAAGCTCTTGAAGAATGGTAACGGCTTGTTTAGCTAGGGGGATAATGTGCTGATCACTTTCAAGGTCGGCTTGCTTAACATGCTTGAGGTTTTTCATCCGCTGGGCTGGGATTGTCCATGTTGCTGTATCAAAATCTATCTCACTCCATTCTGCTTGTCTTAGTTCTTTAGGTCGTAGCATCACCAGAGGCGATAGCTTCAAAGCACATCGCACAATAAACGAGCCGTTATAGTCATCAATTGACCGCATTAATTCACCTACTTTTATGGGGTCGGTAATCGTTGCATAGTGCTTTTTTACCCTTGGGGGTAATACCATTGATAGCTCTATACTTTTCGCGGGATTAAACGGCAGTTTTTTCTTGATAACGGCATAGCTAAAAACTTGTTGAATAAAGCCTTTTACACGTCGAGCTGCATCAACCGCCCCACGATCTGCCACACGTTCAATAATAGAAATTATCTCGGCTGGATTTATATCATTGATGGGATGTGAGCCTATCCACGGGAAAACATCCTTTTTTAAGTAGGATATTATTCTCCCTGAATGATTATCTGACCATGTATCTTTAAATTTTAAATACCATTCAAGTGCGATCGCTTCAAATGTATTGGCATAATCTGATTCCATTTGTGAGCGTTGCATTTGTTTATGAATACTTGGGTCTATGCCCTGCTCTAGTAGTCGCCTTGCCTCTAATAGCCGCTCTCTTGCAACAACAATTGTAATTATTGGATACTTTCCAATAGATAAGGTTTTACGCTTTTTATTGAAGCGATAATCAAACCGCCAGTATTTACCTGCTCCCTTTTTTGTCTTTTTGATAAACAGATAAAGCCCGTCCCTATCCATGAGTTTATAGGGCTTTTCTTTTGGTTTTGCATTTTTGACTGCGGTATCTGTTAGGAATTTAGCCATTATTACGGTATCCGTTTTTCAAAAGATAAAGATACCGTAAAACGATACCGCTTTATAAGTTGACTGTCAGTAATTTTTATTGAATCTTATTGAAGGCTGTATATCTAGGTTTAGCCATATAGCTAGGGGGTTAATGAGCCTTATTGATACTCATTAATTTATAAAATGGCGTCCTGAGGAGGATTCGAACCCCCGGCCTGCCCCTTAGGAGGGGGCCGCTCTATCCTACTGAGCTATCAGGACATCGGAGTCGCAGATTCTACTGCAAATTAGGCGAAGTGAGTAGCATATTCCTGTAATTGCTCCGCGGTTAAAAGAAAGACACCATCGCCACCTTTTTCAAATTCGATCCAGTAAAAAGGTACCTCAGGATATGCCGCTTCAAGGGCATATTGGCTGTTGCCAACTTCTACCACTAATATACCATCAGGGCTTAGGTATTTTGCGGCATGTTTTAGTATGTTTCGTGTTGCATCTAAGCCATCATTTCCTGATGCCAAACCTAGTTCTGGCTCATGTTTGAATTCATCACTGAGAGCATCCATATCTTCTTTGTCAACATACGGTGGATTACTTACAATTAAATCGTAAGTTTTACCTTGTAGATTGCTAAACAAGTCAGATTGAATCGCCGTTACCCTCGCCCTTGCATCATGTTTATCGATATTAATGTTTGCGACAGCCAAAGCATCATTTGATATATCTGCCAAATCTACATTAGCTTCAGGAAAGGCATAAGCACAGGCAATTCCAATGCAACCGCTACCTGTACAAAGATCAAGCACAGAGTTTACGATATAAGGATCAGTCCAAGGCATAAACTGACCTTCGACTAATTCTGCGATGGGGGAGCGTGGTACTAATACTCGCTCATCAATATAGAAAGGCAAGCCAGCAAACCAGCCTTCTTGTGTGATATAAGCGGCTGGCTTTTTTTCTTCGATACGTTGCCTGAAAAAATCAACAATCTGCTTTTTTTCAGGCTTTGTTAGTACGCCATCCCAATAGATTTCTGGGGTATCAACAGGGAGATTTACTGCTCGTAATGTTAGGTAAACCGCCTCATCAAAAGCAGTGAGCATTCCATGTCCAAAACTGAGTTCTTCTTTATTAAAATGGCTTGCGCCCCATCGCATAAAATCCTTGAGTGTTTTTAATCCTTTTGTGTTCAATTTATTACTCATTATTATCTATCCATTTACATTTACAAGGGCTTTTAACGTATGATAATGCCTTTTATGCACTGAAAAATATAATGAAAAACTCAGAAGCCTCATTCATAGATTATATAAAATCTGCCGCTGTTTATATCTTGCCACATCATGCCGTTTCTCGGCTGATTTATAAAGCAACTCGTGTAAAATCTTCTTATGTACCCAGTGCAATTAGAAAATTTAGCAAGGTGTTTGGCGTTAATCTTGATGAGGCTGTTAATCCTGATCCCACAAGTTATGCCACATTTAATGCATTTTTCACACGTCCAATTAAGCCTGAGCTTCGTCCAATTGCAGCAGGAGAGAATGTACTAGCCAGCCCCGTTGATGGTGCAATCAGTCAAATACAAAGCATTGATAATGACAGCATCTTTCAAGCCAAAGGTCATGCCTACAGTGCAACTGAATTATTAGGGGGTGACCAAGAAATAGCTCAACCTTTTATTAATGGAAAATTCACGACAATTTATCTCTCCCCCAAAGATTATCATCGTATACATATGCCAGTAGCGGGAAAACTCCAGAAGCAAATATATATTCCGGGGCGCTTATACAGTGTTGCTCCTTTCACTGTAAAAACAGTAAAAGGGATTTTTGCACGCAATGAAAGAGTTGTTGCATTATTTGATACAAAGTTTGGAAAAATGGCAATGGTTTTGGTGGGAGCGATTAATGTCGCGGCAATTGAAACGGTTTGGGATGGTTTAGTTACTCCGCCCACAGCTAAAAATATTTCAACAAAAGACTATGCTGATCAGGTTATTTCATTAGAAAAAGGTGATGAAATGGGGCGATTTAATATGGGTTCAACGGTTATTTTGCTATTTGAAAATAATACACTTGAATGGAATGATAAATTTTCTGAAGGTGTTTCAATTAAAATGGGAGAAAAACTCGGTATTTTTGACCTTCAATAATAGCCACATTGATTTATGAGAAGTGAAAAAGAAATTATTTTCGATATACTTTTTCTCAAGAAAGCTCTGATCAAATTATGAATTTTCTTAAATGACTCATAAATCTCAATTATTTTTGGAGTAAAAATTGATCGGCATCCAACGAAAGCGGCGGTTTTGGCAAGCACTATTTTTTATGCTATTTCTGCTAACACCTGTGTTCGATATTTTCCGTTTTGATCTTAATGAGATGCACTTTATTATTTTTCAACATCCGTGGTTATTGGATATCAATCCGGTAAGGGCACGGTTGGACATGATGTGGGATTTATTTTTTCGATTCTTTTTACCTGCTATTTTAATTATAGCGTTAGGTGTTGTTGTCTCATGGAAATGGGGACGATTGTATTGTGGTTGGCTTTGCCCTCATTATTCTGTTGTTGAAATCATTAACAACTTAGTGCGACGAGCCTCAGGGAAAATTACCCTATGGGATGCAGATAAACTTCCGCAGGTACAGCAAGATGGAACGCAGATCAAGCCGCATAGAGCATGGTGGCTAGTGACAGCAATCACCGTATTGTTTTTCTCATTTATCTGGGCAGTAGTGACTCTCACCTATTTATTACCACCTAGCGAAATTTATGGAAACCTATGGCATGGCAAGTTGACATTTAATCAGTCTGTTTTTATTGGCTTATTGACGTTGGCACTTAGCCTTGAATTTACCTTAGCAAGACATTTATTTTGTCGTTATGGCTGTTCCATCGGTTTATTTCAAAGTCTCGTTTGGATGATCAATAAAAAGGCGATGGTTGTTGGCTTTGATCGACAACGAGCTACATTGTGTACAGACTGCGATAGCTCCTGCGAACTTGCCTGCCCCATGCAGTTAAAGCCACGTAGCTTAAAACGTAATATGTTTACTTGCACACAATGTATGAAGTGCGTGGAATCTTGTGAAAATGTGCAAGCCAATCAATCTGGAATTTCGTTATTAAAAATGTTAGATGGCCAATGCGCCTTAGATGTATCTGGTCGGGGGCTAGGAAATAAACCAAGTATTCCCGCACAATGTTTTGCGACAAAGGATCAAACTAAGCCACAAAGAACGAGCACATTATGACCACACAACAAAAACGACTAGCTTGGCGAAGTGCCTTTTTTCTGCTGTTCATTCTTGCTCCCATTTTTGATCTATTTCGCTATGACCTTTATGAAAAACACTTTTACCTACTGCAACACCCTTGGGTCTTAGGTATCGATGCAAGTAAAGAACCAATGGAAATGATGGTAAATATGCTCCTGCGTTTCTTTTTACCCATTGGCATAATTGTCGGTGCAGGTATCCTTGTCTCATGGAAATGGGGACGACTTTATTGCGGTTGGCTATGCCCTCACTTCTCCGTAGTTGAAATTATCAATGCATCAATGCGTAAAGCATCAGGAAAATTAAGCCTCTGGGATAAAAACAAACTTCCTGAACAGCAGCAAGACGGTACACATATCAAACCTAGGAGCTCATGGTGGTTTGTCACACTACTTACTGTTTTATTTTTCTCTTTTGTGTGGGCTGTGGTTTTACTAACCTACTTACTTCCACCTACGGAAATCTATGGTAATTTACTCCATGGTGATTTAACTCGAAATCAATGGGTATTCATCACTGTAGCAACTCTGATATTCACCATTGAATTCACACTCGCAAGGCATTTATTTTGTCGATTTGGCTGTGTGATAGGCCTATTTCAAAGTCTTGTTTGGATGGCAAATAAAAAGGCAATGGTCGTAGGTTTTGACCGTAAGCGAGCTTCCACCTGCTCTGATTGTGATACATCTTGCGAACATGCTTGCCCCATGCGACTAAAACCCCGCAGCCTAAAACGCAATATGTTTACCTGCACACAATGTATGCAATGTGTAGAAGCATGTGAAAATGTGCAAGACAATAAATCCAATACCACATTACTAAAAATGCTAGACGATCAATGTGCCTTAGATGTTTCCGCTCGTGGACTTGGGCAGAAACCTAATATTCCTTCCAAATGCTTTGAATACAAAGAGACTAGAGAAAAAAGTTCTTGATCACTAATTACTAACAATATTAGTTAATCATACAAACCATGCTCACGTGTTGTTAAAAACTCAATATCTGGCCATTTTTCCTCTGCTAGTTGCAGGTTAACCCGTGTCGGGGCGATATAAACCAGCTCGCCCGCATGATCTAATGATAGATTTGCAGCAGCTTTATTTTTAAATCGTTCCAACATCTTTTCATCATCGCACTGAACCCAACGAGCCGTCTGCACATTGACGTGTTCAAACATGCAATCGACTTTATATTCTGTTTTTAAGCGTTCAGCCACCACATCGAATTGTAAAACGCCCACAGCACCCAGAATCAAATCATTATTATTCATTGGGCGGAATAATTGTGTTGCCCCTTCTTCGCACAACTGGCTCAAGCCCTTTTGCAGTTGCTTCATTTTAAGTGGGTCTTTTAACTGAGCACGGCGGAATAGTTCAGGTGCAAAGCTAGGAATACCATTAAAAAATAAATCTTCGCCCTGTGTGAAAGTATCGCCAATGCGAATCGTGCCGTGATTGTGGATACCAATAATATCGCCTGCGTAAGCGGTTTCGATATGTCCACGATCTGCCGCCATAAAGGTTAGGGCGTCTGGAATCTTTACATCTTTATTAATCCGCACATGCTTGAGCTTCATACCTTTTTCAAACTCACCAGAGACGATTCGCATAAAAGCGATGCGGTCACGGTGTTTAGGATCCATATTCGCCTGAATTTTAAAAACAAAACCCGTGAAATCTTTTTCCGAGGGATCAACATCGCGGGTAGATGTGCCACGTACCATTGGAGCAGGTGCATGTTCGACAAAATCATCCAATAATTCAGACACACCAAAGTTACTGATGGCAGAGCCAAAAAATACAGGAGTTTGCTTGCCACTTAAATAGGCATCTTTATCAAAGGCATTGCTCGCCCCTTGAACCAGCTCAATTTCTTCACGCAGCTCCTCCGCCATATCGCCAAGAATTTCATCAGCTCGTGGGTTGTCTATACCGTCAATCACCTCACCAGAGTTCATGTGATCATTACTACTGGGTTTGTAGAGATAAATCTTATCGCGGTGCAAGTGATACACGCCCTTTAAGGCTTTGCCCATACCAATCGGCCAAGTAATAGGAGCACATTCAATATTGAGCACTGTCTCAACTTCATCCAACAAATCAATCGGGTCTCGCCCTTCGCGGTCAAGCTTATTAATAAAGGTGATAATCGGTGTATCGCGTAAACGACAAACTTCCATCAGCTTGATGGTTCTATCCTCTACGCCCTTAGCGACATCAATAACCATCAAAGCAGAATCGACAGCGGTCAATGTGCGATAAGTATCCTCAGAAAAATCCTCATGCCCTGGAGTATCCAGCAAGTTAACCGTGTAGCCCTTGTAAGGAAACTGCATAACCGATGATGCAACCGAGATGCCCCGCTCCTTCTCCATATCCATCCAGTCAGATGTAGCATGTTTGCCTGCCTTACGCCCCTTAACTGAGCCCGCCGATTGAATCGCACGCCCAAATAACAACAACTTTTCGGTAATGGTTGTTTTACCCGCATCAGGGTGAGAGATAATCGCAAAAGTGCGACGTTTGGAAATTTCTTCTAAGCGGTCAGACATAGCGTTAGGTGTTTATTGAATAAAGAGAGGGAGTATAGACGGATGAGGGAATGGTGCAATATTGTGATCTGGTTTTTCTTGTAATGAAGATAGCTTAGTACAAACGAATAAATATGATATTGGAAAAAGAAGCTCTCAAAAATAGAGCAAAAAAACTAAATTACTTGGTGTTCTATTCCACGCCCCTTGGAGTGATAAATAAAAAATAATCCCTGAGCAATTTATGTTTTGGTTGCTCAAATGGAACAAGGTGAAAATATGTAAGCGTATAGCCAACCCCACCTAGACGAAAGCACAGTAAGCACTAAACTAACTCCTTTAAGACTGGGGAGTCAGTAATGAAATAATCAAGCATGAAAATGTTTGTAAACCCACCGTGTCTCTATCTTTACTATGAGCCTGTGATTTTCGTAAGGCAATTGATGGGCTGGCTCTTATCGTTGAGCAAGATATGGAGTTGTCACCTTTTGAAGAATCGATATTTATCTTCTGTAATAAAGGACGTGACAAGATTAAGGCACTTTATTGGAATAAAACGGGATTTTGCCTCTTATCAACACTTCGAACCACTAGTGTCCCAATGTTAAATTGTATAACATTGTCACTATTCTTATTTTTGTTTTCCAAATTTGTAAACAATTGATCTGAAGACGTTTTTTCAAAAAGTCTAAGACTTAAAATTTGTGATATTGTGTAAAGTTCAGATTCTAGATCGAGACGCTTTTTAATGATAACTGAATCAGTGACTCCAAACTAAAATCACCACAACAACTTAATACATCGTTCGTCGATTAAAAATCAAATAAAATCCATTAAAAAAATAAAAGAAAGATTGATATATAGGCCATATTATTCAATAAATATGATTATGAATTCA
>JALVRY010000243.1 GCA_027024625.1 Thiotrichaceae bacterium | reverse complement strand
CTGTTCTTCTAGTATAGGGTTAACTTTTTTCTCTAATGCGTGACGCGTCATTAAATCTGCACTGGGTTTGCATGTTTCATCATCTTCTGGATCGATATGAATGGTGACATCTTCCATTTCTGGAAATTTTTCATGTAGCTGCGAAAGTACACATTCTGTAATTAAATGCCCTTCTGATACGCTAATGTGAGAGTCCACTTGAATATGAGCATCGGCAAAAACTTGTCCGCCTAGCATACGGGTGCGAAGCATATGCAGACTTTCCACACATTCAAAGCTTTCAATAACATCTTTAATTTGCTGTACTTTTTTCGGTTCTACTGCAGACTCTAGTAACTCATTTACGCTGTTAACAACCAACTTAATTCCCATCGTGAATATCATGACAGCCACTAAAATTGCAGCTAGGGAGTCCAGCCATTTCACTTCAAATAATATTGCTCCCGCAATGCCAACAAAAACAACAATTGAGGAAAGCGCATCGGAGCGGTGATGCCATGCGTTGGCTCTTAGAAGGTCTGAGTTTATTTCTTTGGCTTTTATCACCGTGTATTGGTACAAACCTTCTTTGCTAACAACAGCCAAAGCTGCAAAAACAAGTGCGATGCTATCAGGTAGTTTATTGACGGTTGAAAAGAATAGGCGATCAATTGCACCTGTAACGATTCCAATCGCCACACCTGATAGAATCAAACCTAAAATGACTGTACCCAGTGTCTCGAATCGACCATGTCCGTAAGGGTGATCTTCATCGGCTTCTTTACTTGCTACTTTTGCAGCAATCAGAACAATAAGATCGCTAGCAAGATCAGATAAGGTATGAATTCCATCTGCAATCAGTGCTTGAGAATGAGCAAACAAGCCGCCCAATAACTGAGCAACCGCCAACATGATATTGGTAAGCACACCAACTAATGTCACTTTTCTTGTGACTTCATAACGCTCTTGTTTACTTAATTTCTTAGCTTCCATTAGCTGTGTGCCACTTCAATATTAATTATATATTCCTTGTCTTTTTCTTCCGATGACAAAATTTTATGTCCATGCACCCGCACCCATGCAGGAATATCATGCATAACACCGGGGTCAGTGCAGATTGCGGTTATTCGATCACCATTGGCTAATTCTTCAATTTTTTCTTGCACACGTATCACTGGCATAGGGCAAAGTAGGCGGCGGGCATCTATGGTTACATCAGCCATTGCTTACCCTCTTTTCATCATAATCAAAACGCTCAACCCAGCAGGATTCAATTAAGGCTTGTGATTGATTCAAGACATTTAACTTTGCTTTGAATTCTTTAGGATCTTTGACTTGCGTTAACTCACCTTCGCGGGGAGTTAATTTATCTTTTAAACGTGACAGCCAAAAACGCAAGGCTGCGGCTTTTAGCATGGCAAACCAAAGTATTTGCTCATTTTCCTCTAGAGGACGAACTTGGTGGTAAGCATTCAAAAAGATTAAAAGCTTTTGTTCATTGATACTGCCATCTGCTCGATAGCACCAATCATTCACCACTACTGCCATATCGAATAAAAAGGCATCATTGCAGGCGTAATATAGATCAATGATACCGCTTAGTGTATCGCCATCGAACATAGCATTATCACGAAATAAATCCGCATGGATTACGCCACTCGGCAAGCTATCAAAATCAACATTGGCTTGATATTTTAACTCTTGGATTAATAACTGCTTATCATCCGCATCAAGTTCGTTCTGATCCAATAGCTCTTTTCCTGCTCTTGTTCGCCAGAGCGCACCACGATCAGGATCACGTTGATGTGGGAAGTTTTTGCCTGCTAGGTGCATACTTGCTAACGCCTTACCAATAGCTTCACACTGTGCAAAGTTTGGCTCTTTCTTATCTAAGGTCGAGCCTTTTAGGCAAGTTACTATTGCAGCAGGTTTGCCGTTTAGGATCGAAAGTATATTCCCCTGTTTTTGTTTGATTGGCTTGGCGGTTGGCACATTTTTATCTGCCAAAACTGCCATCAAATCTAGAAAATATTCCAACTCATCTGCAGTATGATGTTCAAACAAGGTCAATATATAGCGACCTTGAGTGGTATCAATAAAGTAGTTGGTATTTTCAATACCCGCAGATATTCCCGTGTGGGAAACTCGCTCGCCAATGTCATATTGGGTTAAAAATGCATTGAGTTCTGCGTCTGAAACAGGGGTATAAACTGACATGGCCTACCAGCGTCCTATTGTGAAACTAGCAATAACGGGCTGATCTACATCACGGTGAGCATTTTCTTTTGAGTCTGCTAGTGTTGGGTCAATTAAGGCATAACCTTCTTTGCTACCATTCGGGATATAACGAGCTTCCGAGCTCATGGCGCGTACACGTTCCTCACGGATTGTGCCATATTTACCTTCATTTTTTATGATTTCTGGCTTCATTCGGTTGTTTTGTTGAACCGCCTCTTCAGTCGTTGTATTACTTGAACAGCCTGCTAAAAGTGCGATAGTCATTGCTGAAGTCGCTAGCATTGTTTTTTGTTTGCCTGTCATTCTATATCTCCATAAATTTTGCACGTTCTTCATCTGAAGGTGTGGCATTTTCTTTGTTTTCTTCATAATATTTTACAATGAGATCAACAACATCGTCAGCGTCGTCAGCAACGGTCATCAAATCTAAATCATTTGGCGAAATTGTACCCTCTACGGCTAGCGTTTGCCTGAACCAATCCAGCAAACCATTCCAAAAAGGTGAATGCACTAAAATGATGGGGATTCTACGGGTTTTTCCCGTTTGTACCAATGTCAAAATCTCTGCTAGTTCATCCAATGTTCCAAAGCCACCCGGCATCACGACATAGGCACAGGCATATTTTACAAACATGACTTTGCGTGAGAAAAAGTGACGGAAGAAAATAGAAATGTCTTGATAGTCATTTGAGCGTTGCTCATGGGGTAGCTGAATATTTACACCAATGCTGGGTGATTTTCCTTGCTGTGCTCCTTTATTCGCTGCCTCCATGATGCCAGGACCACCACCGCTAATAACGGAAAAACCTTCATCTGATAACTTATGAGCAATTTCCTCCGCTAATTTATACTGCGGATGTTTTTTATCAGTTCTCGCCGAGCCAAAAATACTCACCGACGGTCTCACTCTAGCTAAACGCTCGAAACCTTCGACAAACTCTCCCATAATTTGGAAAACTTTCCAGCTCTCACGCACTAGCTCACTGTCATCAATCGGTTGCATGGCAGGATGTTTTGATCGTTGTATTTTATTCATTATTTCCTTCCTCCTTTTATTTTTATTCGTTAACTTTTCACACAAAATCTCTCGTTATTTAGGGAATAACCTTCAGTTCATCCCCTTTCGTTTCTTACTGATCTTTCCATTGTGCTGGTGTGAAGGTTTTAATCGTCAAGGCATGTAACTCACCTGATTCAATTAAATCATTAACCGTTGCATACACGGCTTGATGCTTTTTAACAGGTGACATGCCATCAAACATCTCACTAATGATGGTCGCTTTATAGCTACAACCTTCACCATCAAGAATAATCTCCGCATCGGGGATGTTAGTCTTGATTCGTTCTTCTATCATTGCGTCATTTATACTCATTCTGTAATCCTAAATTGACAAATATCAACTCATAAGTTAATTTTATCGATAATAACTTACCGTTAATACTAAAAATAATTTAAAGCGAAATAAGAATGAATGATTTTATTACTGTTGTCCAATGGACTGCTATTTCTATCCTACTATTTTTCAGTGGTTTCGAATTAGCCGCTCAAGTTGTCGGCAATCACATGACATGGAGTCAAATTAACTGGACGCTCCCTCTCTTCTACTGGGTGTTATGCTATGTCATATTCCAGTTCGGGAAACTTATTTCTGATCAAAATTCGACTGATGGATTAATTCGGCAAAAATAAGCGAATTGTTTCATTCAAGAATTGCCAGCCTAGCTTTGTTGTTTGTAAACGCCCATTGCAATCAAGTAGCAAGCCCTTATCTACGGCTCGTTTGATGTCATCTTTTATTATTGTATTGGATAAGCCCGTGCGTTCTTCAAACAAGGATAAACCCACACCTTGCTTTAAGCGTAAGGCATTTAACATAAATTCAAAACCTAAGTCCTCAGCCTTCAAACTACTCGTTTGGGAACGTGGCTTTCGCTGGTCACAGGCCTCCATATATTGCTTGGGTTGCTTGTATTTAAAATAACGCTCAATGCTAGCTTGCCGCTGATTAGTGATTTTACCGTGAGCACCTGCGCCTATCGCCACATAATCCCCAAATTCCCAATAGTTTCGATTATGTTTACACTGACGACCTTGCTTGGCATAGGCGGATACCTCATATTGATCATATCCTGCATGGTGTAATCGTTGGATTCCTGCGTCATGTATATCCGCAATAGCATCATCATCTGGCAAACTTGGAGGCTGATGATGAAAGAATGTATTTGGCTCTATAGTCAGTTGATACCAAGAAATATGTGTGGGATTACAGTCAATGGCTTGCTGTAAATCATCCAAAGCTTGTTGTTGAGATTGTTCTGGCAAACCAAACATTAAATCCAAATTAAAATTATCAAAGCCTGCTTGCTTGGCGATTTCTGCTGCCCGCAGGGCTTCTTTTTCATTATGGATTCGACCTAAATTTTTAAGATGGTCTTGGTGGAAACTCTGAATACCGATAGATAAACGATTGATCCCAATATCACGATACTGTTTGAATCGCTGCTGCTCAAAAGTCCCAGGGTTGGCTTCTAAGGTAATTTCCATTTCAGGGCGAACAGGTAACATACTTCGCAAAGCGGATAATAGAGTATCCATCCCCTCCGCTGAAATTAAACTAGGCGTCCCCCCACCAATAAAAATAGATTCCAAACGCCGCCCCCAAATATGCGGCAACTCTGTTTCTAGATCAGCAATTAGGGCTTGAATATACCGCTTCTCAGGCAAATCACCCTGCACTTCATGCGAATTAAAATCACAATACGGACATTTTTGGATGCACCAAGGGAAATGGATGTAGAGGCTTAGAGGGATGGGATTCATTGTGGGGAGGTTAGCAG
>JALVRY010000242.1 GCA_027024625.1 Thiotrichaceae bacterium | reverse complement strand
CATTAAAACGATCCACCCACGTAAACTGAGTGGTATCTGCCGGTAATGCGGCACCAGTATGAATATCACGCACCCAGTCTTGCAGGTGTTTTTCCATGCCCAGCTTGCCGATGACAATGCCAGCAAAAATCGCAATACTTAAACCTAAGACCAGGTAAAGCGCTGCAACCTTCCAGCCAAACATGGCAAATAGCAAACCGAGTGCAATTTCATTGACCATCGGTGCTGAAATTAAAAAAGAAAAGGTTACGCCTAATGGCACGCCAGCGGATAAAAAACCAATAAATAAGGGCACCGCAGAACAGGAACAAAATGGTGTTACGATTCCTAAAAGCGCTGCCATGCTATTGCCCACGCCCAGCTTTTTACCCGATAGCATGTCGCGGGTTTTCTCTGGCGAGAAAAAGGTCTGGATAATGCCCATAAAGAAAACTACGCCAACCAATAGCAACATCACTTTTGGCGTATCATAAAAGAAAAAGTGAATCGACTCACCGAGATGGGTCTCGCGCGTTAAGCCCGTCAGGGATAAAATAAAATTGGCAAAATTATCCAACTGCGAATAAAGGAAAAACCAGACAGCAACGGCAACGGGTATCCCAAGTAGCCAATAGGCAAGCTTTGAATTTTTGTTATCTGGCTTGTTTAAAGCAACATCACTCATGTTTTTTTACTCAACTTTTTTAACTAACCCTGATTAACAACACTGTGCCACTTCACAAGTCGCCTGACGAATCAGTGCCGCAGGAATTGCCTCATGGACTATTCCGTCAACCTCCAGGGTACGACAAAAAGTTTCAGCATTGCCAGTAAACTCACAACAGGACTGACAGTGATTTTCCGCCACCTTTGCCTCTGGCAAAATAGCTTCAATCGGCTTGCCATTAAATAAAATACCATTGGATTGTTTTATTTGATCCATCGCTAGTCGGGTTTCCTTAAAACGAATATCCCAACCACAGGGTTTGCACTCCTCGGCAAGTTTGGCAATGACATCCTGTAATGCTTCACCCGTATCGGCACAACGGATACAGGTATTGCCAGATTCTTCAATATGCTGCCATTCAATGTCCAGTCTGTTCATTTTTATCTCCTTTTATCATGCTTGCTTGCTCAGGTAGACGAATGAGACCTGAAAAGGATGCAGCTTATTTTATTTTTTTATTACTGCTCACCAAAACTAGACACATTTCCTTGCTCATCAAAACGAATATTGCAGGTATTTTGTAATTCTGTTTTGAGTCGTTTTCGTGCGCGTTGTAATCGTGATTTGCTGGCGCTAAGTGATAGCTGTTTATGTTTGGCGTAGTCTGCCTGAGTCATCCCTTCTAAATCACACTGTTGAATAATATCGGCATCATCACTTTGCATTTTATTTAAAGCAACCGGCAGGCACACCGCAAGGTTAGTGATGGCAGCTTCCTCTTTATGTTCTGCTGCAAGGTGCTCAGGGACATCATCGTATATTTTAGCCGTGCGTTGATAATCAATCAGTCTGTTTTTAAGCACCCTGAACAGCCAGGCACGAGTGTTTTCTAAATCACAAAATCGGCTGCCTTCGG
>JALVRY010000241.1 GCA_027024625.1 Thiotrichaceae bacterium | reverse complement strand
ATCTTTGGCTGAGTCATCTTTGAGTACAGGTACAACTTGTTTACCTTGCCATTGATAGGCAAGGGTAGTACCTTCGGTTGATCTAGCCGCTTGCTCGAAGATTTCTTCTACTTCGGCAGGGATACGTTCGCAGGCGTTATCACGACGGGAATCGTGGATGATACCTTCGCAATAATTATCTTTTCCAAAGTCAGTGTATAGCTTGGGAACAAAGGCAAAGTAGTAGCCATACAAAATAGGAAAATCTTTACGATAACCAAATGCTTGTTTTAAGAATTTTTGGATTGTGCCATTCCATCCTATATCAACAAAAGCGGTTGTTTTGCAATCAAAAAATTCGATTTGTTCTAAATATTTCTCTAATAGCTCGCGTGATTTATTCCCTTGTTCACGGATTATTTTTTGCACAGTATTGTCCGCGAGGAAATTTAATAAACGCTTGTCATTCCAGTCATGGATGGCTTGTTTAATATCGCTAAAGCCGTGTTGTTTGGCTAAGCCTTCTAGGCGGTCAGCAGGTAAATCATAGACTTTAAAAACAGAGTGTAAGCCTTGTTGTTTTGGGTTATAAAATGCCACCGTTGCTTGTTCATGTGTTAATCCTTCTGCCATTGCTGCGGCGGTAATAACACGGCGAGACATGTAAATATATTCAGATTGTTGCGTGGAAGAGGCTTTAAATAATTGATGAAATAAATAGCCATCGCGAGCTAAAAAGAAAACTTTATCAACGGGATTTTTTTCTAAGCGTTCAAGTAAACCATGATTAAAGACACTAAAGGAAGCACCCAGAACAGTTAATCCATATTGATAAAAGAAGCTGGCTTTCTGTGTTTGATGAGCAAAGCGTTGGGCAATGGTTTCATAGAAAAACCGTCCCTTCCATGAGCCTCCTTTTTTTGCCATTTGCGTCGATAGAGCTTGTTGTTTGCGACGTTTTAACTCATTTTTTTCATAGAGCCAAACTCCTTGCAAGCCTACCTTGCAAGCTTCGCGGCGATCTGAGACAGGGTTGTCGCCGATGTGTACCCAGTGCTTTACATCAATAGCTTGTTTTTGCTGAATATATTGATACAAGCGACCTGTATATTTGCCCAATTTACTCTCGGAGGAAACATAAATTGCATCAAAATAATCGAGTAGGTTTTTCTCTCGCAAAATATTGCGGATAAATTCACCATCTAAATACATATCAGAGATGGCAATGAGTTTGATTGGTAGCTCTTTTAATCGGTGCAATAGATCAATCACATCAGGCTTTACATAGAGAGCTATATTTTCTAGTTCAAATTCAAATGTTCGTATTTTTTCAGCAAGTTGTTTGTCTGTTTTATTGTGTATTTTGTATGCCCACGCATCACATAAATCGATAAAATGACACTCATGGTCAAAGCCTTGCTCAATGGCTTGTTGACGCAAAGCTTGATCTGCTTGCTTGCGTAAAGATAAAAGCTCATCTGCTGTCCATTGGCTATCAAGATGTTTGGCTAACATACGTGATACTGCAAGTTGGATTTCTTCAGGCGGTTCAATACAGCGAGCTAATAAGGTATCGAATATATCGAAAGAAATGCACTGAACATCTTTAATATTATTCTGCAAATAGTGCTTAAATTCGGAGATACTTTTAACTGCAATATTTTTAGGCATAGTTTCCTCCTTTTATTATTCTTTTTAGAGGATGAAGTAGAGTGGCTAGTTTCTGACCTAAACGAAAGCTGCGGCTAGTTCGTAGGGCTATAATTTCATTATTGAGTGCTTGGATGATTTGATCGCGTTCTGCTATCCAAGTATCACGGTCGGCTATCCAGCTTTGTTGTTTTTCAATTAGAACGTCTCTTTCCTTAATCCACTGATCACGGTCTGTAATCCATGTTGTTTGTTGATCAGATAATGCTTTTTGCGTTTCCAACTGCCTCGATATATTGAGCAACTTTTCTGTATCTTCTGCTATTTTTTTGTTGAGTTGAGCAATGTTTTGGTCACGTTCTTGTAGCCAGTTGGAGTGCTCTGTGAGTAGCTTGGTTTGTTTTTGTATTTGCTGGTCTCTTTCGCTGATCCAGTGGTTACGTTCTTCAACCCAAGTGTCTCTATCGTGGATTAATTTAAATAGCTCCTCTTCTTTATTTACTAATTTATGATGTAGTTTTGTTGCCCATTCCTCGTTTGTGTATTGATACAGCTCTTGAATATGCTGAACGAGACTAATGAGATAGGCTGGGTGCTGTGTAAACTTATTCGTAAATTGCTTGGGTAAAGACAGTAATAAGGCTACGTTTTCTTGGATCGCTTTAAGCGGTGCTTCGCGGATTGTGTTGTTGTTGTGTAATCGGTAGTTAAGGAGCTTTTCTTGGCAATATGCCACCGAAAAATCTGAAAATAATGCCCTAATGGCAAATTCATAATCATGAACATAGCGTAAATCCTTAAATCCATTTAATTTTTGGTATAATTTTCGACTAAAGAAAAAGTTTGATGTGGTGATTAGAAAGTTGCCTTTTAGCAGTGTCGCTAAAAAATCTTCTGTATTTGAGTATTGCTGTTTTAGATTCTCAAACCAGTGAACCCAGTCTACTTCATTTGCTTCATTTGGTTGTGAATGCTCATCCCATAAGTTTAAATCGCTAGCAATAAAATCTTTGTTCAGTGCGAGTAGCTTTTCTAAGCGTTTGGGGTGATAGCTATCGTCAGAGTTTAGGATGGTTAAATAGTCACCTTTAGCTAAGGCTAATCCCTCATTGATGGTTTTACTTGCGCCTTTATTCTGTGCGTGTAGGACGGTATGAATACGAGAATCATCAATTGTTTGGATTTTTATCCATGAGTTATCTTGCGATGCATCATCAATAATAATTAACTCAAAATCCTGAAAGCTTTGTTTAAGGACAGACAAAATTGCCTCTTCAATATACAGAGCATGATTGTAAGATGGGATAATGACGCTAATTACAGGCATATTTATTATTATAATTATTTGTAAAACAATAGTTTATTTTGTATTTAGTGGCGAATTCAGGGATTCAGGTTAATGTAACATCTTCTTGTTTTTGTAATTGCTTTCTTAGTTGTTCTAATTCTCTATTTTGTTCTTGGAGTAGGGTGTGTAGCTTTTCCCATGTTCCCCATGAATCGTCCATAGGTTTAAGCTTGCGAATAACAGGTAATTGTTCTGTTTCTACATTGCAAGGACTGGCGGAGATGATAAATTGGTAAGCAGCACATTCGTTAGAGTGGAAATAATCCAATGCAGTATCGGTAATATCTAAACCAACTTTGTTAAGATATTTTTCGATAACCGTATCGGGAACATCATGCCATGTGTAATCCATCTCATGTATGGTGTAACCTGCTTCTCGCAGTAATACTTGGATACTTTCGTTTGTGTAAAAATGTTCATGTGTACGGTCTAAGATACCGGTATCTTCGTATTCGAAAGAACCACAGAGTAGTTCTAATCTGACAGAAGCATGAGCAATATTTGGTACAGAGAGTAATAAACGACCTTCCTCTAATAATAAGGGTTTTAGGCGTTCCAATGCTGCTTTAGGATCATTCAAGTGCTCAAGCACATCAACCAGTGTGATCACATCAAACTTTTCAAATTGCAAAGCATCTAAGCTGTGGGGATCATCTAAATCTTCAACAAATACATAATCACAAATATTTTCAGCGTCTTGTGCGGCAATGGCATCTTTCTCAATGCCAATAACTCTTGCCTGCTGATTTTGTTTTAAGATACGAGACATATCGCCATGAGCACAACCTAACTCAAGTACATTGGCGTATTGTGGAATTTTATTGATAATCTGCGTGTGTGAATTATTCTCATTGCTCAGATCAATGGCAACTTGATAGCTCATTATTATATCCCCAAAAATGTCAGCAATCGCTACCCCTGTAAGATGGGTAAGGCCTCCCAAAGCCACCAGTGTCCTGGTCGTTGCATAATTCGTTGTTCTAACTGTTTTGCTAATAAACACATGAATTCCATCTCTGTGTACTTAGCAACATCTAATAATTTTTCGTATTGTGCGATGAGTTTACCATCTTTTTGTTCCTGCATATAAAAAGGTGCAACCCGTGCGTCGGTTTTTTTTGCAATCCGATATATGCCTGTAGGAACTTTGATAGTACGACCGAGAAACGGAACAACAACTGAACCAATATGTTTTTCTGGATAAGGAACGTCAAAAATCAAGGTGATAAGGTGTTCATCTAAAGTGGAATATAATGAGCGTAAATCATTACCTTCAACAAGAAAGGGGCCATCTAAGGCTGTCTGCAATGCTCGAAGTTTTTTTAGACGATATTGATATTCAGCAGGGTGCAAACCGTGATTATTGCTATCTGCTCCATCACGCGTAATTGTCCCTGTTGACAAGCCAGCTGCTCGCATCCCAACACCTGCCATCCAAAAGCGACCATAATGACCACCTGTTAAAATAACCCGTTGATTATTCTTTTTTGCTTCAATAATTGCTTCAAAGTTTTCTAACTGAATGAGCTGATTAGCAGCAGGGCGGTTTAGATAAAACGTATCCAAGGCCTCGCGTTCTACCATGCAAAAATAGTCTGCTAAATAGCTCTCTAGCTGCTGCTCAGTCCGATCAGGAAATACGATACGCATTTGTTGCTTGATTAAAATGGCTTCTTCTTGTTTTCGTCTAGCAAAAAATCGAGACTGCCATTTAGCACCTTGGTAGGCAATACGGGGTGGAGTACGAGATAACAAAGGGAGTAAGCAATGATAACGCCATGAAAAGGTAGAAGATAAAGGCAGGCTTATTTCCATTATTATCGATAAATTATTGTTTTGTGGAAGCTTAGTGTAAGTGATAATTCTTGTATAAAGACTGAATAGAGGGTCTCTAACATTTCTTCATTTTGAGTACTAATTTCTTAAGGAACCTGATTAAGTCGGGCGGAATTTCTCGATAGATAAAATCGTTCATTTTTTGTTTAAAAATTAAACTAATAGTCATTCTATTAGTGAGATTTTTAGGCAAAAACTGGGCGATTTTAGCATCGAGAAAACCGCTCATGACTTGATCAGAGGTTCCT
>JALVRY010000240.1 GCA_027024625.1 Thiotrichaceae bacterium | reverse complement strand
GCAAGCGGCAAGCACAGAGCAAGCGGCAAGCACAGAGCAAGCGGCAAGCACAGAGCAAGCGGCAAGCACAGAGCAAGCGGCAAGCACAGAGCAAGCGGCTAGCACAGAGCAAGCGGCTAGCACAGAGCAAGCGGCTAGCACAGAGCAAGCAGCTAACACAGAGCAAGCAGCTAGCACAGAGCAAACAGCATCTACTAAACCATCAGCTTTGGAGCTATTACAGCAAGCGGGACATGGATCAAATGCCAAAGCGCCCACAACTGAAGTTGCTGGCACAGGAAAGGCAGCTGAAACTCCGACTTATAAAAATGCAGAAGAAAAAAGAATTGGAGAAGCGACAACAGATGAGATTTTGTCAAAAGGCTTTTTTGATAAAGGTGTGAAAGCAGTTGAGACTGCGGTTACTTCTGCAGTATCGACTACAGCAGAAATTCCTGCGGTAGCTGCCAAACAGGTTCAAGAAGTGATATCGCCTGAGAAATCATCCGCAGCTACTTCTAGCACAACAGCTAATACAACTGCACAAACTGCTACTGTTAACACAGCAGCAACAAACACAGCACTGACTACGGGAAAAGTGGATTTACTCCGTCTTGCTCGCGAAGCTTATTGGGCGGGTAATTACGATATATCAATCAGTTATTACCAGAAGCTAATCATTGATGAACCAAATGAAATTGATCATAAGGGTGAACTTGCCAATGTTTACTGGAAACAAGGTAAGCCAGAAAAAGCAGCAGAACTCTATGCAGACATTGCAATGCCACTCATAGACTTAGGTAAAATTGATCAAGTAACAACAATGAATCATTTTATTGGGCAATTTTTACCAGAGCGTGCGAAAGAAATTGCAGCAAAGTTACACCCATAAGCTAGCATGTTTGGCTGTGCTACATGGTTGGTACAGCCTCATTAATAGTTTATGAATTAAATTAGGCTTCTTTTCATTAGTAGGAAATTCTTATGACTCCAGCGAAGCGAATGCAAAACCGCATTACTCGGTTGCAACAGCAACTAAAGCGTGAAAACCCTATTTTAGTTCGCGTTGTTGATCAGTATCGTGAGCTAGATGCAGTTGCCATTAAAATGGGCTTGCTAACAGCGGGTGAATCTTATGCCACTCAAATTTCTTGGTGGCCGCTGGTGTCGATTCTTGGAACATTCTCAGCAGGTAAGTCTAGTTTTATCAATAGCTATTTAGAAACGAGCTTACAGGATACAGGCAATCAGGCGGTTGATGATCGCTTTACTGTTATTACATATAGTCCAGATTCAACCGAGAGAACATTGCCCGGTATTGCCCTTGATGGCGACCCTCGTTTTCCTTTTTATCAAATCAGTGAAGATATAGAAAATGTATCCTCAGGGGAGGGAGCGAGAATAGATAGCTATCTGCAAATGAAGGCGACACCAAGTGAAAAGCTAAAGGGTAAAATCTTTATTGACTCACCCGGTTTTGATGCTGATGAGCAACGTAAATCAACGCTTAAAATTACAGACCATATTATTGAATTATCTGATTTAGTCTTAGTGTTTTTTGATGCGAGACATCCAGAGCCAGGTGCGATGCAAGATACACTGGAGCATTTAGTGCGCGGTACTCAGCGTCGAAATGATAGCAATAAATTTGTCTTTGTCTTAAATCAAATTGACACTTCGGCGAAAGATGACAATCTTGAAGATATTGTTGCTTCTTGGCAAAAGGCATTGGTACAAAGTGGTTTAGGGTCAGGTGATTTTCGTGTGTTGTTTAATGATAAATTAGCAGAACCCGTTGCAGATGAAAATGTTTGGGCGAGATATGTTGCGAAACGTGATGCGGATTACAAACGAATATTAAGCCGAATTGATAGTATTAGTGTTGAGCGTATTTACCGTATTATTGGTTCAATGGAGTCTTTGACTAATCAAATTGAGCAACATGCAGTACCTCGTTTACGTGTTGCTTTACAGCATTGGAAAAAACGTGTGCTAATCTTTGATGGAATTATTTTTGCCTTATTGTTTGGTTCTGCAATTGCGGGTTCAATTGCTATGGGCTATTGGGAAGGTGCATTGTTTTCTCCACCTTGGGCTGATTCGCCTAATATTGTATGGGCAATTGTCGCAGCAACCATTGCTACTTTATTTGTTATTCATTTTTATGTACGCAAGAAAGTAGCAAAGAAAATAGCAGTAAGTCTTAGTGATACTGAAGTTTACGGACATCTTTCGCAGGCATTTGTGAAAAATACGCGTTGGTGGAGAAGTCTTTTTCACTTCAACCCTGTTGGCTGGAATGGTCGAGTACAACATAAATTGGATGGTATCCGCGACACCATCGATAACTTTGTACAAAAATTGAATGACCGTTTTACAAATCCATCGGGCTCCATCAAAAAAACGGACTAGAAATACTTTTATCTTCTCCCGCGTAAAACTGCTTGGTCAGTTTTGCGCGGATGTATCAAATAATAGTTTAACCTTTAAGCCAGGTTGGTTATCGCTTAATTCAATTTCTGCATGATGCAAATCAGTGACCGCCTTGACTAGACTTAAACCTAGCCCATTTCCTGCAGTATTTCTTACATTGTCCAAGCGTGTAAAACGTCGGAATACATTCTCGTATTGATCGTTGGGAATGCCAATGCCAGTATCGCTGATTGTGATAATCAGTTGATTTTTTTCTTTATAGGCATTTAATTTGAGTGTACCGCCTTCAGGCGTATATTTTACAGCATTATCCAACAAATTACTTAGTGCTTGGGCAAGTAATTGTTTATCCCCATGAAGGAAAAGATTCTCTGCTGTCTTATAGTTCAAGCTTATTCGTTTTTCCTCTGCAAGCAAGGTATAAAGTTCGCCAAGGTCATTGATTAGAGCGGTAATATCAACATTTACCCAATGATCATGCTGGGCATTGGCTTCTATTTGCGCGATATTCAATAGTGCATTAAATGTTGCAACAATTACATCAACATCTTCAATGGCAGTTGCCAGTTCTTGTTTATAATTCTTAGTATCGGGCTGTTGATACTGAATTGTTTCGAGCCGGTGGCGTAGTCGATTTAATGGATTACGTAAGTCATGAGCGAGATTATCGGTAACTTCACGCATACTTTGCATGGATTTTTCGAGTTGAATTAGCATTTGATTGAGCACAATGCTTAACTTATCGTATTCATCCTGCTGTTCATGGATGGGGATACGTTGACTAAGGTCTCCATCAATGATTTCTTTAGCAGTACGGCGGATAACGTCGAGTCGTTTAATTACACGGTGTCCAATCCAAATTCCTCCAATCAGTGAGGCAGTGAAAATAATCAAGATAGCAATAAATAAAATAGTCGCAATTCGATTGAGTAGGTAGGCTTGCTCACTTAAATCTGTACCAACCAACAATTGGTAGTTATTGGGTAAGGGTGTAATTAACACTCGAGCATTTTGTTTTTGGCTGGGAGAGGACTGAATATGTGTGATTGACTCAATGGGTAATGTGGCAAAAACGGGTCGCGTCCCTGATAAGTTTGGTGATATATGCTCAAAAAAATCGTGGTCACGGCGGTTGATCAAAGAGTAAATAAAAAATTGCTGACCAATATATTTAGTACGACGTTGTATTTTACGGTTAAGGTCTGAAAAGCTGCCTGTGTAATACTTGCTGAGTAAGACATTAGTTTCTAGTTGTAAGCGATCATCCGTTTGTTGGCTAATTTGTTTGGCAGAAAACCAATAGGCTAAGACCAAGGCAGCCGCTGCAATCAAACTGAATACAATGGCATAGATTAATGATAGACGAAATGCCGTTGTACTAAGCAGTTTGTGGATCATGAATCATATATCCTGCACCGCGAACCGTGCGTAGTAGTGAAGTATCAAAACCTTTGTCTATTTTATTGCGTAGGCGACTGATATGTACATCTATAACATTGGTTTGTGGGTCAAAATGATAGTCCCAAACCTTTTCGAGTAGCATCGTTCGTGTAACAACTTCGTTAGTATGTCGCATTAATACTTCTAGCAAGGTAAATTCACGAGGCTGTAAGTTAATGACTTCCCCAGCACGGGTAACTTGGTGCTTAATCAGGTTCATCGTTAAATCGCCAACCTGTAACTGAGTCTCAGCTTGCTCCGGCTGTATACGACGCACGAGTGCTTGTAGTCTCGCGAGTAGCTCACTAAAGGCATACGGCTTTACGAGATAGTCATCACCGCCTGCTTCTAGGCCTTCAACACGGTGATCAACATCACCTAAGGCGCTGAGTATTAAAGCAGGTGTTTTTAACCCTTTATCTCGGATTGTTTTGATTATGGACAAGCCATCTAGCTCGGGTAGCATCCGATCTAATACTAAAACATCGTATTCTTCGGTTAATGCTAGATGTAAGCCATCCGCACCATTATCTGCATGGTCTACTGTATGACCCGTTTGTCTGAGACCTTTACAAATAAAGTCGGCAGTTTGTGTATCATCTTCAACTATTAATATACGCATACTTAGATTATGTGCTTAGTTCTGGAAAATTAAACATTAAATTTTTGTAATAATATCGTAAGGCTTTGGTAATGTTAGCTAGGGCACAATGATCCTCATCAAAGCAGTTAAGGAAACTATATAGATAAGCACAGATAGAGCATAAAATGAAAAGAGCAATCATCTCTCCTCCAAATTAGATGTTCTGCCCGCTCCACTACGAATATGCTAGCTTTATTTATCACACCACGCCCTCGGAATGATAAGTAGAATTAGTTGTTTCATTTTATGTTTTATTGAATAGGGAAATATTATAAATACCTCTATCTGTGCTTATCTATATGTTTTTCTTCCTCCTAAGTGCCGTTTTCTGCGGTAAATGTAAAGTTCCCAAAATAACTCATAAAGCAAGTGAAAATACGCTATCATTTGGTAATTGCCTTGATATTCAATGATGAAAATGAAATTACTGATAATTATTTTTAGTGTTCTATTACTTCTGTTATTTGCCCGTTTGTGGATGGGGCAGGGAAGTTATCCTGATATTTGGTATTTAGAAAAACAAATAGAAACACAAAATGCAGCAAATGATGAGCAATCAGAGAGAAATCGTAAGTTAGAGGCTGAAGTTATTGGTTTAAGCACCAAGGATGATGCGATTGAAGAATATGCTCGTGATGAGCTAGGTATGATTCGACGCGGTGAAACTTTTTATCACGTCATATTAAAAGATCAAAAGAAGCCTGTAAAACCAACACCAGCAACGCAATCAAATGTTGAATAACGCAGAAATATGGGTGGTTATACCTGCTGCGGGTGTGGGTAAACGAATGCAGGCGGACCGACCTAAGCAATACCTTCCTTTATTAGATCAAACCGTCATAGAACATACTATTGATTGTTTTGCGGAGCATCCAAAAATAACGGGTATTATTCTTTCTCTTAATGTCGATGATCCTTACTGGGCAGAGTTGATTATCAACTGTGATAAGCCATTGTATACAGTCGCAGGTGGCAAAGAACGGAGTGATTCGGTACTAAATGCACTTAATTATTTAGAAACGGACATGGCATTAGCAGATGATAGCTGGGTGATGGTTCACGATGCGGCTCGCCCTTGTTTATCACAAGCTGATATTGATCGGTTAATTGATGAATTAGATAACAGTGCGGTTGGGGGTATTTTAGCTAGCCCTGTTAGAGATACAATGAAGCGTTCGTTTGATAAGCAGCCGATTATTTCTCATACTGAAAATCGAGAAAACCTATGGCATGCTCTTACCCCACAAATGTTCCGTTTTGCCTTATTGCACGATGCTTTACAGCAAGCTTTGGATAATAATGTAGCGATTACAGATGATGCTTCTGCCATAGAAAATATGGGGTTAGCTGCTCAGCTTATCGAGGGGAATGCAAGCAATATTAAAATAACTAAACCCAGTGATTTGGCATTGGCTGAGTTTTTCTTGTCTAGGGGTAAGGAGTCCTTATGAGAATAGGGTACGGTTACGATGTTCATGCATTTACGGAAGGTGATCATATTGTATTGGGTGGTGTGACTATTCCTCATCATCATGCTTTTGCTGCTCATTCTGATGGTGATGTATTAATTCATGCAATTTGTGATGCTTTGCTTGGTGCATTAGCTCTTGGCGATATTGGTAAGCATTTTCCCGATACATCGGATGAGTTTGAAAATATTGATAGCCGTATATTGCTTCGGCATGTGGTTGGTTTATTGCAGGAGCGTGATTATCAACTTGGTAATATTGATTGTACGATCATCGCTCAAGCTCCAAAAATGGCAAATCATATTGAACATATGCGAGAAAACCTGTCTCAAGATTTAGCCTGTGACATCTCTCAGGTGAATGTAAAAGCAACAACAACCGAAAAACTAGGCTTCGCAGGGCGGCAAGAAGGGGTTGCAGCTCATGCGGTTACGCTTCTTATTAAAACGAATCAATTATGAAAATACTAAAATTTATCTCACTATTTTTTATTCTATTATTTATGAATGCAAGCACATCTGCTGAACCAAATCGACATGCACCAATAACACCACTTGACTTTGTTATGGGGAAGTTTGACCCCAGTGCTAACCCCGATGTTATGGGGAAGTTTGACCACAGTGCCAACCCCGATTTTGTAAAAATATCAAGTAAACATGCAGATAGAGCGGGGCTTTACCTGCAACGGGAAGCCTATCAAAAATTTAAAGAAATGTATGAAGCAGCAATGCGAGATGGTATTCAACTAAAAATTCGTTCTGCGACTCGGAATTTTAACTACCAAAAAGATATTTGGGAAAGAAAATGGACAGGACAAACAAGGGTAGGTGGACAAAATTTGGCAAAAAGTATTGCAGATCCAACACGGCGAGCGAAAAAAATATTGCGTTATAGCTCTATGCCAGGGAGTTCTCGTCACCACTGGGGAACTGATATTGATTTAAACTCATTTGAAAATAGCTGGTTTGCTAGTGGCAAAGGTTTAGCATTGTATAAGTGGCTACAAAACAATGCGAGTCGATATGGCTTTTGCCAAGTTTATACTAATAAGGTAAAAGACCGTCGTAGTGGTTACGAAGAAGAAAAATGGCATTGGTCATATATTCCACTTGCAAGTGGATATACAGAATTTGCACGTTTGCACCTTAAAGCAACGGATTTTTCTGGCTTTAAAGGTGCTAAGGCAGCGGGAAAAGTTGATATTGTCGGGAAATATGTACTCGGTATTGCAAGAAATTGTCATTAAGGACTAAAAATATGGTGCAGAGAATAAAATTATCAATAAAAGTGCTCTTATTAAGCAGTGTTGCGGGTTTGCTTTTAACGGCTTGCGGTAGTGAACCCGTACAAGAAGGAAACACTTTAGACGGCACAAGCTGGGAATTAGTTAGCTTTAACCGTAATAAGCCATTGGGTCACCGTCCCATTACACTTAAATTTCAAAGCGGTTTTAAAGTTAGCGGTAACGCAGGTTGTAATCGATACTCTGGGTTGATTAGCCTAAAGGGTAGTAACCGCATCAATATGGACTTATCTCAAAAAGAATTTGATGAAGATAAAAATCGCATCTTAACGACAAAAATGTATTGTCCAAGCCCCAGTGGTTTGATGGATCAAGAGCAAAGTTATTTAGAACAATTGGCAAATAGTCGCCATTACTCCATAGTGGGGGATACCTTAAAAATTAAAGATGGTGCTGATGCATTGGTTTATAAGCGAGTTGGTAACTGATTATATAAAGTTAAAGTGAAGATATTCTGGACAGCATTGATGATTGCATCCTCCTGTTTTGCAATCCCTGTTAGTTGTACAGGTGCGATGTTTGCAGGAGCACATTGCTTGTCGCGAGCAAATATCGTCTATTTTTCAGAGAAAGAAACACCGAAAGAAAATTTTTATGTCTTAGCGAGTGATAAGCAATCTGTTTTAGATTATTTTGCTTATGATAAGCCAGATAGCGTAAGCCGTTATTTACAAAATTATCCTAAACGTCAGTTCATTCTGAACCAAAATTCAGGTGAGATAGAAGCGGATGCTAGTCTACAAAATCGTATTCGATTCACTGTATTAGAACGAGGTAGTGATACTCAAACGCTTGAACTACGTTATTCTCAAGAGGCTGGGCTTGATACTGTCGTTAAATATAAAGCCACAGCAAAATCGATTACACCAATATCGCAATGGACTTATAGCCGAAGCCTACTTTTTGAAGCATTTCCCTATGCTCTTGCTTTTGCAATTTTATTTTCAATAATGGGCAAGGTGATTTTAAGTTTGGTCAACAGGAAATCACCTTGTGTTTTGTCCTCATGTGGCAAATAGTGTGTTTTTATTGAAGAAACTCACCCACGGTAGGACAAAATCGCCCATAGTCTACTAAGAATGCATCATGCCCTTGAACGCAAGGTAAGCCATGGTATTTTACATCAATACCATTTGATTTGAGTGCATTGGCAATGGCTTCTTGTTGGTGAACGGGGAATAAAATATCAGTCTCTACGCCAATGACCAGAGCTTGTTTTAGCTGACTTTCTGAGAAAGCATCCTCTAAAGTATTATTTTTACTGTATTCGTGAGCATCAAACCAGTCAATGGCTCGTGATAGGTAAAGGTAGCTATTAGCATCAAAATGTCCCGTGAATTTATTGGCGTTGTATTCTAAGTAAGATTCAATTTCAAATTCTGAAGTGAATGGATTTCTTTCTTGGCGTTTTTCAGCAGCTACACGCTTTCGTCCGAAGCGTTGTTCCCATTCTTTTGCAGATCGGTAACTTGCCATGCCTAATTTTCTTGCCATCCTCATGCCGCATAAAGTTTCACGGTCAAAGGGATAATAGCCATCCATCCAATCAAGGTCTTTGCAAATCATCTCTCGTTGTAGAGAACGAATTGCAATTGAAAACGGCAGTGAGTTTGCCGCAGTTGATATAACGATAAGCCTATCTAAGCTGCTAGGAAACAATAGGCTATAAGCCAGTGCAGTCATGCCACCCATTGATGCACCTATCACGGTGTTAACGTGTTGAATACCTAGTTTTTGCAAAGCAAGATAAGCGGTACTTGCAATATCTTCGATAGAAAGCTCTGGAAAATCCAGTCGCCATGCTTTATTTGTCTCAGGGTTGACTGATGCTGGCCCTGTTGAGCCAAAGCAGCTACCCAGTGAGTTAATGCAGATGACATAATATTTATCAGTATCAATTGATTTGCCTGAACCAAGCATAGGTTCCCACCAGCCTTTGCTAGAATCCTTTTCGTTTGAGGCAGCATGGGCATTGGGTGATAGGCCTGTGAAAAGTAAAATGACATTACTTTTATCTTTATTTAATTTGCCCCATGTTTCATAGCCAATCGTAAATTCAGGCAGTAAACCGCCTTTCTTCATTGTAAACGGCTCTGGAACAAGAATTTGTTGAGTGCCCTTGGGAATAAATTCGTGGTGGTTTTCAGGGAGTGGAATTTGTGAGATAGAGGCAAACATGGTTTATCTAAGGCTCATTTGTCAGGGAGGGGCTATTCTCTTACATCATGCAGGTGTTTGTCGAATAATCTTGTGAGGTTAGAGTTCTTCATTCTCAATAATTAAGCCTTCTGGCTTGTCTAACTGTACTTGTAACAGTTTTTGCCCTAACATTTTTGCTCGACCTTGGTAGCGTTGGTCGCCTCGTGTACTAAAATCAAAGCAGTAAATTCGTAAAAAGGTAAAGTGGCCTCGGTGGTTGCGAGAGCGTTTTAATTTCTCCAATGACACGGTTTGATCTAAAAATTGTACGCCCATATCCACACAGGCTTTTGCTGCTGCCTGAGATGCCAGTTCTTTGGTTTTGATGGAATCCAACCAAAACCAGATGACTCCACTAAGAATAAGTAACGCAATTATACTGCCCATATAACTCAGGTCTCTGCTATTGTTTGGAGACATTTTAATACGACAAAAAATATCATCAATGACTCCAGATAGAAAAAAGATAGAAAATTTGATACGCCAAGTGGGAAAGGAAGAAATATTGCCACGTTTCAATAAAATATCATACTCGATTAAAGGAGATGGTAGTTTATTAACAGAAGCTGATTTAGCAACAGATAAGCGTATTCAAGATGGCTTGGCAGAATTACATCCCAATATTGCTTTTTTGAGTGAAGAAATGACACATGAGCAACAAGAGCATTTGTTGCAAAACTCTGATCAGCTTTGGTGTCTTGATCCCTTAGATGGTACGAGTAACTTTGCTGCGGGTATCCCACTGTTTGCAACATCATTAGCCTTATTTGAAAAAGGTGAAGTGGTACTTGGTGTGACTTATGACCCGATACGTGATGAAATGTTTAGTGCTGTTAAAGGGCGGGGTGCTTGGTTAAATAATGAGCCATTAAAGTGTATTGATTCAGGGTTTAATCTAAAAAATTCGGTTGTAATAGCAGACTTTAAGCGCTTAACGCCTACTATGCAGCAAGCTTTGTTACAGAAACAACCCTTTGGGTCACAGCGTAATTTAGGCACTTGTGTATTAGAATGGGCGTGGATGGCGGCTAATCGCGGGCATGCTTACCTGCATGGTGGTATGAAATTATGGGATTTAGCGGCGGGAACGCTGATTGTTTCAGAAGCTGGTGGTTATGCTTTAACCCTAGATGGAGAAGAGGTCTTTAGACCTGCTATGGATGTTCGCTCAGTTGTCATCTCACCAGATAAAGCCTTGTTTGATGAGTGGATGCTGTTTTTACAGAAAAATCGATAATGAATTAAATATTGCGTATGCCTAATCGTCCCATTGGAGTTTTTGATTCAGGTCTTGGTGGAATTTCTGTTTTAAAAGAAATTCATAAACAACTCCCTAATGAAGACCTTATTTATATTGCTGATTCAGCACATACACCCTATGGTGATAAAGATAGGCAAACTATCTTGCAACGCTGTCGCTTTGTTACACAATATTTTCAAGAACAAGATGTTAAGGCACTGGTTATTGCTTGTAATACGGCAACAGCTGTCGCTGCAAATACTCTACGCAAAGAATTTCCTGCATTGGAGATTATTGGTTTAGAACCTGCCGTAAAACCCGCAGCGCAACTCACAAAGAAAAAAGCCATTGGAATTTTAGCGACGGAGCAGACGATTAAGAGCCAGCGCTTAGCGAATCTCATTAATGAATATGCCAGTGAGATTAGAACAGAAACACAGGCGTGTTCGGGCTTAGTTGAACAGGTCGAGGCAGGCGAATTTTCTTCTGACACAACAAAAAAGCTATTAGCTAACTACATTAATCCTATGTTAGATAAAGGAATCGACACCCTTGTGTTGGGTTGCACACACTATCCATTTTTGAGTGAGAGTATTCAACAGTTAACAAATGGTTCTGTAAAAATACTGGAAACAAGCATTCCTGTGACGCATCAGCTAAAACGTATCTTAAAAAATAAGCAGCTCATGAATCATCATCGACAAGGAAAAATTCGTTTTTGCAGTAGTGAAGTCAGTGAAACGCATAAAAATGGCGTTATCACGTTGTGGCAAAATACCGTTGAAATTGAAGCTTTACCACGGCAGTTTTGTTAGTACCCCACACTCAGATAAACTCCGTTATGGATGTTGCAATCCAGAATAATTTCTTCTGGATAAAATAGTTCGATCCATATTGGCTGGCTTTCGGTGTCGGGCAATACTACTAGCTGCACAGCCTTGCCACCAGCAAGGATTATGCTTACTGAAGCCTAATAACGCTCTATATTTAGGTGCTTTGTAAGTCGGTTGGGTAATATATTCCTTTGTCCCAAACGTGCCGTATTTTTGGAAGGACTGTGGTGCAGTAAAATGAACAAAGGTTTTACCACCTGCGCGTTTCCATCCTGTTAATAAGTCGCGATACAGTTGCAACATACGGTGATCACGGTTGGCGGCATAAATTATCTTATTGGCGCGTGAACCTTCTTTAGATCTCGGTATAACTAAACCTTGCCCACCCTCATAGGCAATCAAATCAACACCAAACTGTTTTGTGACTTGAGCTTGCTTGCGTATATAACTTAATACTTTTTGCAAAGAGTAAGGGTTTTTTGGGTCGTTTAATACGGCAAAAACTTGTGCGACTGACTTAACTTTTTTCAATTTTTCATAATGCCCAAAGACGTAAGGAGCAATTGCAAAAGCATCGGTCTTTTGATAAGCATTATTATAAGTCAGGATAGTTTTTGTGATTTTATCTTTGCTTGTCCAGCCACTCATAACACGGACTAGACGTTGAACGCCACCAAAAGCTTGTTCCCATATATTGAATATTTCAACACTACGCTGTGAGTAGAATTTTTGACCTGCCTTATCACGATCAGCATCTAAGCCAAATAATTGCCCTTGGTCTCTCACATAATGAGCTTGGCTAAATTGTGTGTTCCAAACTTCATTACTGTATTCAACATAGGCTTTAAGTCCAGGACGTAAATGGTCTCGAACATAGCTTGCAAAATGGTAAATATACTCATCGGATGCCATATGGGGCATAGAGAACCAAGGGTCTGCATGTAGTTTATTTGCTAAAGCAACCATGATCTCGATAGGAGCGCCTCGAACGCCTTCTATTTCACTCCCCCATGTTGCCTGACTCATTGTTGGCATCTCACTCCAGTAACGCATCGGGTTACGGGTAATGCCTGCCATATTCATAAAGCGAATGACTTTAAAGTCTTTCATGAAGTTAAGGTAATCAGGATTAAAGATGATCTGTTTATAATGGCGTTCAAAGGATAAATATTGTCCGTAGCGACATTGATTGGCATTTTTTACACGTGTAAAGGGATCATGTTTGCAGATACCGCCAGGCATTAGAATGCGAATATTTCGTAAATGGTTTCTTGGGTTGCTTTTTTTAATAAACAAAGTAGCACTGAGTTTTTTATCTTTACCGGCTTTTATTTGGATAATATCTTTACCACGGAAACGCTCATAGATACTAGCATCATTACCATAATCAATGCGTCCCTCTCCATCATATAGTACGGTATAAAACCCTTCTGGAATTGTCCCTTTAGGGAGTTTGTTAATAAAACGTGTGCCAACTTGACCGCCATTGAGCTGAGCAGGCCAGCCATTATTATCATATTTTACCGGTCCATTTGTATAATGTTTCCAGCGACGTGCCTCTTCAAAAGGTAGTGACATACGGAAAAGATCAACAAACGGGACGCTGCTTTCATCCTCTCGCATATCGGTAGTATTCATACCAAGAGCAGACTGGTCATTATAAAATGCAAATACATTGCTGGAATTGCCCAACATCAGAGCAAAAAAACAGAAGCTTAATAGCTTTCTAATAATAGCGATGTTCATTAAGAACCCCAATTTTAGATTTTGACCCCATCAAAATCTATATCGGAATAATATAAGGGCGTTTCTATTTAATTCATGAATTAGAAAATTAAGTCCATAACTTCTAAATCTTGGTATTTAGCAAGATCACCTCAATAGAACAACCATTGCGATGACTTGAAGAACCCAGCCCAGAATTAATAGAGATACCCATGAAATGACTCACCTTGTCATCTCGAATCATTCCCTAATACGTCTTAAGTGTGGTGCTATTTGATTTGATAGCGACTCACGAACCTAAGTATTCAATTCAGCGTTTGAATGAATAACGAATTAGCAGGTAAAGCCTAACCCTATAAATAAGCTTTACCTCCCCCGATTTTTAACCCGATAAGGATGTTGTCTGCTTATATGCAGAACAAAATCCTAAGTGAAATTTGTATCATGAAAAAGCTTAATGTGAGCTTATTTCATTTAATGTGGGGCAATAATTAATCAATGTTTGTTAAGTTTCAAAGTTTCTATATTAGACACAATCATGTAGCAGCGTAATCAATAAACCCCTGCCACTCAAAGTAATAGTGATATAATTCTTTATATCAGATATTTATTATTGAGAAATGGATTGTCCATGCTGAAGTATTAATCTCCTTTTAGTCAGGTCTGTGTTTTCACTTTACTTCAGCCATAACCATACCCAACCGTACCAAGTCTTAATCCCTTTTTAGTCAGGTCTGTGTTTTCACGCGGGAAATTATCGAATACCTTGAGGCTATGCTTGTCTTAATCCCTTTTTAGTCAGGTCTGTGTTTTCACTGGCTATAAAGTCTTATTCGAGTTGTTAGAAGGGTCTTAATCCCTTTTTAGTCAGGTCTGTGTTTTCACCTGACATTGTGATTGATGTGGCGGGCGAATATCGTCTTAATCCCTTTTTAGTCAGGTCTGTGTTTTCACTTGATAGATACACAGAACACTGGCTGTACGCAAGGTCTTAATCCCTTTTTAGTCAGGTCTGTGTTTTCACCCAACGGAAAAAGTTAAATGACAATCTAGTTTAGGTCTTAATCCCTTTTTAGTCAGGTCTGTGTTTTCACGATGAAAAACATCCTCAGCATAAGGAAATAGAGCGTCTTAATCCCTTTTTAGTCAGGTCTGTGTTTTCACTTTTAAAAATGAATACTTTTAAAGCATCAACTCTGTCTTAATCCCTTTTTAGTCAGGTCTGTGTTTTCACATTTAGTCGGTGCAGAAGAACGCGAGCATTTTGGGTCTTAATCCCTTTTTAGTCAGGTCTGTGTTTTCACGTTTAGGTTTCGAGATTAGCCCACGCAATGTATGTCTTAATCCCTTTTTAGTCAGGTCTGTGTTTTCACCCTCTTCCTCCTCTAAAGCCAAGGCTAAAGAGTGTCTTAATCCC
>JALVRY010000239.1 GCA_027024625.1 Thiotrichaceae bacterium | reverse complement strand
ACCCATAATGGCTAAGACTTCTTTCTCACTAATGGGAGCAGGGTTATCACTTTTGCCACCGATAAAACCTAACACGCGTTGGGTATTTTTAACCAACTGCCAAGTATCATCATTCATTTCCATTTCAACTAATACATAGCCTGGAAAGAACTTTCGGGTGCTTTTTTTCTTTTGCCCATCACGCATTTCAACCACATCTTCAGTGGGAATCATAATAGAGCCAAAAAACTCTTCTAATCCTAAGCGTTCAATACGCTCTTCAAGCGCCGCTTTAACACGCATTTCATAATTAGAATATGCATGAACTACATACCAGTGCTTTGCCATTTAACCACCTCCTGTTGCTAGTAGTGCTTTAACACCCCAGCCAAGCAGCATGTCAACAATCCATAAAAAGATTGATAGCAATACAACGATAATAAATACCATTAGGGTTGTTTGCATGGTTTCGACACGGGTCGGCCAAACCATTTTTCTTACTTCAGTTCGCGCTCCTGTCATAAAGGTCAATAAACCTTTACCTTTCTCAGTAGTCAGTGCAACCCACACACCTACTCCAATAACAGCAAGCATTCCTAAAACGCGATATAGAACTGATTCACCATCAAAATAATAATAACCTACAATTGAGGCAATCAGTAATGCCAGAGCAGCTGTTAGCTTTATCGTATCTAATGATGCACTTGCTGAATCTGTCTTAGATGACATGTGAAGTTATTTCCCCGAAATAAATCAAATCCACACTATAACGATTTGATTTCAGATATGGCAGGCCAGGAGGGACTCGAACCCCCAACATGCGGTTTTGGAAACCGCCGCTCTACCAATTGGAGCTACTGGCCTATGATTTTTATAGATAAGTCTAAACCAACAAAAGAACGAAGAGCTAAAACCCCTCGTCCCCTTGAAAAGAGACTTTTTTAATGAGAACTAAACCTCATTGAATTTTTACTCGATGACCTTCGCAACAACACCCGCACCAACAGTACGTCCACCTTCACGGATTGCGAAACGTAGTCCGTCTTCCATAGCGATTGGATTGATCAGTGTAACAACCATTTTCACATTATCTCCAGGCATAACCATTTCTACGCCTTCTGGAAGATCACATGCACCTGTCACATCCGTAGTTCTAAAGTAAAACTGTGGACGATAATTGGTGAAAAATGGTGTATGTCGTCCACCTTCATCTTTTGATAATACGTAAACTTCTGCTTCAAACTTTGTATGTGGGGTAATTGAACCAGGGTGACAAAGGACTTGTCCACGTTCCACGTCTTCACGCTTAGTACCACGAAGTAATACACCGACGTTATCACCTGCTTGACCTTCGTCTAGCAACTTACGGAACATTTCAACACCCGTACAGGTTGTCTTAACGGTATCTTTGATACCAACGATTTCTAGCTCGTCACCAACGTGTACAATACCGCGCTCAATACGTCCTGTAACAACTGTACCACGACCTGAGATTGAGAACACATCTTCTACTGGCATTAAGAAATCGCCATCAACTGCACGCTCTGGCTCTGGAATATAACTATCAAGTGCGTCCACTAGTTCTACGATA
>JALVRY010000238.1 GCA_027024625.1 Thiotrichaceae bacterium | reverse complement strand
TCATGCACCCATCTCGCTTGTCTATTGATTTCACAAGAAATATTTCCTCAGTCGCAATTTCCGGGCTAGACATTATCAGTTTCCTTGACTGCCTTTTTTAATTCTTTTTCCATGGCTTTTTTTGCTTTTCGTGCCGCTCTGCATTCCTGTCGATCTTTCCAGCGGTTTTTAATACTTTTTCGCCACAGCAAATTAATACCAAAGTAACCTAAAATAGCAGAGATTATCCCCAGGATTAAGCTGCCAAATAATAAGGGTTGCCAAATCTCGCCCAATACCGTGGTGAACCATTGCCAACTTAAATCCATTGAAACGGCTTCAATATCCATTCCCAATAAATAGCTGCCTAGTTTGTAGGCAAAATAAAACATGGGAGGAATGGTTATAGGGTTGGTGACAAAAACCAGTACGACTGAAAGGGGCAGATGAGCACGGTAATAGATGGCTAATGTGGCAGCAATAAGTGTTTGCATGGGGGTAGGAATCCATGCACAAAACAGCCCAATCGCAAATGCTTTGGCAACAGAGCGTCGGTTCATATGCCAGAGGCTGGGTTGATGAATGCTATCACCCAGGCAGGATAACGCCTTGTTTTCCTTTATATCTTTTGGACTTGGCGAGTATTTTTTTAAAAACTTATGAGGCATTGTTTATTTTATCTTGGATAAGCGTCGCTGCGTCCGTTAAATAGTGGGCGTTACAGCATTGGATATTATTACACGTTATTATAAAGCGCTACACGATTAAGGTCATTTAATCTCTTACAAAATGACTAATTTTTTACAAAAGACGCAATTATTCGACTTGTTTTCAACCATTAATAATGCCTCAAATCGCAATTATATTTCTCTTAGGTACAGTATCCATACAATGGTTTTCCAGGCTGTTTCCAGTGTGGTTGATTTTTATCATCTGGATAACTTTTGCCATCCTTACGGCAGTTGCTTATAAAAAATCTGCTCATTTATTCAGTCAATTAAAACTTTTTTCAACTCTAGCTTTAGTCTTTTTTACGGGAGTATTACTTGCCAGCCTGAGTGCTCAGGCTTTGCTTGATAAACGCTTGCCAGACAGCCTGGAAGGTAAAGAAATACTGGTTCAGGGCAGCGTAGTTGGTTTGCCTGAAGTAAGGGAAGATGGAATACGTTTTCGCCTCCAGATAAGTCGAATATTGTTACCATCAGGTTCAAAACAGTTTGATGTGCCGGATAACTACAAAGGTTTGATTCGTCTGGGCTGGTATAAAAACAGGCAACACGTTTACTCTGGCGAACAGTGGCAATTAAAAGTTAAACTTAAAAAACCCTCTGGTTTTTTAAATCCAGGAGGGTTTGATTACGAAAAATGGCTATTTAGCCAGAGAATATCTGCTACGGGTTATGTAAGAGATTCTAAGGCAAATGAAAACAGGAAACTTGCCTCTGCACCCTGGTGGTCTGCGGACAAGTTGCGGCAAAAAATACATCAGCATATTCAGGCACAGGTAGAAAACAAGGCCTCAGCCGCTGTGATTAGTGCATTAGTCGTTGCAGATCGAAGTGCCTTGAATAGCGAGCAATGGAAAAAATTAC
>JALVRY010000237.1 GCA_027024625.1 Thiotrichaceae bacterium | reverse complement strand
CTTTTGCCGCTATGCGTTATACGGAATCACGATTAACGCCTTATGCAAAGCTTCTATTGCAAGAATTGGGGCAAGGAACAGTAGATTGGGTTGCCAACTTTGATGGCACATTAAAAGAACCTGCTATACTGCCAGCTCGAGTGCCTAATGTATTATTGAATGGCGGAATGGGGATCGCTGTTGGTATGGCAACGGATATTCCACCGCATAATTTACGAGAAGTCGTGAATGCTTGTTTGCACTTATTGGATAAGCCTGATGCGAGCTTGTCAGATATTTGTCAATTTATCAAAGCACCTGATTACCCGACTAAGGCAGAGATTATTACACCACATGCCGATATTCAAAAAATGTACGAAAAAGGTATTGGGTCACTAAAAGCTCGGGCGATTTGGAGAAAAGAAGACGGTAATATCATCGTAGACTCACTACCATACCAAGTGTCTGGTAATAAAATATTAGAACAAATTGCACAACAAATGCGGGCAAAAAAATTGCCGATGGTGGAAGACCTGCGTGATGAATCTGATCATGAAAATCCCACTCGTTTAGTTATATCACCACGCTCGAATCGTGTTGATATAGAGCAACTGATGTCACACCTGTTTGCCTCGACAGACTTGGAAAAAAGTTACCGAATTAATCTTAATATGATCGGTAATGACGGTAGCCCACAAGTTAAGAATTTGCTGCAAATATTAACAGAGTGGCTTAGCTATCGTCGTGGTGTTGTAACAAAGCGTTTGCAATGGCGTTTAGATAAGGTAGAAAAACGTCTGCATATTTTAGCGGGTTTAATGATTGCGTTTCTAAATATTGATGAAGTTATTGCAATTATTCGTTCTGAAGATGAACCAAAGCCAGTATTAATGGAGCGGTTTGGTATCAGTGATATTCAAGCAGAAGCTATATTAGAACTGAAATTACGCCATCTTGCCCGACTTGAAGAAATGAAAATTAGAAAGGAGCAAGAAGAGTTAGAAGAGGAGCGAGACTATCTAAAAGGTATTTTAGGGTCAGATAAAAAGCTCACGAATTTAATTAAATCCGAACTAACAGAGGATGCAGAAAAATACGGTGATGCTCGTCGTTCTCCATTAAAAGAACGAGAAGCAGCTCAAATTATGGATGAATCTGCGCTTACACCCTCTGAGCCAGTTACTGTAGTATTATCGAAGATGGGGTGGATTAGAGCAGCTAAAGGGCATGATATTGATCCCAAAGGTTTAAACTATAAGCAGGGTGATGCCTATCAAGCATCGGCACGCGGGCGTTCTAATCAAATGGTTATTCTCCTTGATGATACAGGGCGAACATATTCCACAATGGCACATACGTTGCCTTCAGCAAGGGGGCAAGGCGAGCCTGTCACTGGTCGATTTGCTCCACCCTCTCAAGCAAAATTTATTAGTATGATGATGGGGAAGGGGGATAATTATTTTCTTAGCTCTAGTTTTGGATATGGTTTTATTGCTAGTTTGGATAAGCTCGTGTCTAAAGCAAAAGCAGGGAAAGCGACATTAACGATTCCTAAAGGTGCTAAACCTTTATTACCTGTTAAAGTGTACGATATTGAGACGGATAAAATTGCAGCGGTGACAAGCAAAGGTTATTTGTTAATTGTTGACGCAAAAGAGATGCCACAAATGGCTCGAGGTAAAGGCAATAAAGTAATTCATATTTCACCTGCTCACCTAAAGTCAGGTGAGGAAAGGGTGATTTCTATCATCTCTATACCTAGCAATGCAGCTTTACTTGTTCATGCTGGGAAGCGTTATAAAGTGCTAAAAGGTGTTGAGTTAGAAGCGTATCAGGGTAAAAGAGGAAAGCGAGGTAAATTACTACCACAAGGCTACCAAAATGTTTCAAGGCTTGAAGTTAAGGAGGCTGATTAAGGAAACTCTGATCAAGTCATGAGTCGTTTTCCTGAGGTTAAAATCCGCTCATTTTCTGCTATAAAATCTCCCAATAGAATAACTATTACTCGATTTTCTATCAAAAAATGAACAAATTTTTCCTCTCAGGAAATTCGACCCGACTTGATCAGAGTTTCCTTAAGAAATAATTAATATTTGGTAATGGTTGTAGTTTGGGTTTGAAAGCTTATTCGCTAACCCCTATATTTGAGACAATTAAATAGAATTTTTATCGAGGATGAAATGAAACGCATATTAATGATGTTACTGGTTAACTTTGCAATTATTGCCGTGTTAAGTGTAACGTGGAATATATTAGATTCAATGTTTGGTTTAAGCCAAATGATAGAACAAAGCTTCGGCATACCAGGGCGATTTGGTTATGTAGCCATGTTCTCGCTTGTGCTTGGTTTTGGTGGAGCATTCGTTAGCTTGTTAATGTCAAAAGGCATGGCAAAGCGAGGTATGGGAGTTTTTGTTATTGAGCAACCGAGTAATGAAGACGAACGTTGGTTAGTTGAAACTGTGCATCGCCAAGCTCGTCAAGCGGGTATCGGTATGCCTGAAGTGGGTATTTTTGAATCACCGCAGCCAAATGCTTTTGCCACAGGTGCAAATAAGAATAATGCTTTAGTCGCGGTGAGTACGGGTTTGCTTAATAGTATGACGCATGATGAAGTTGAAGCGGTACTCGGGCATGAAGTCAGTCATGTGGCTAATGGTGATATGGTTACTCAAACTTTATTGCAGGGTGTGCTAAATACATTTGTAATGTTTTTTGCACGTGTGATTGGTTTTATTGTAGACCGTGCGTTATCGAGTAATGATGATGAAGAAAGTGGCGGTTTTGGTATTGGTTATTTTATTGCTTCAATGGTAGCTGAAATATTCCTTGGCTTTCTTGCGACTGCGGTAGTGATGTGGTACTCAAGACGACGTGAGTTTTTTGCAGATGCAGGCGGTGCGAGCCTAGCAGGAAAACAAAAAATGATCTCTGCATTAAGAGCATTACAACATTCCGATCCACATGATTTGCCGGGTGAAATGGCTGCTTTCGGTATTAATGGTGGTGTTGGTGGAGGCTTGAGAAAAATCTTCTTAACGCATCCTCCTTTGGAAGAACGTATAGAGGCATTGGAGCGAAGTTAGAAGTTAAGTAATAAAAAGGGTATTTATGATACCCTTTTTATTTGTTTAGATTTTTCATGCAAGTCTCCAATTTTTGAAAAATTAGCTACTTTTCTATTTCTTATCATCTTTGTCTGCATTCTTTCTATGCCGATACTGGTGGTTTATACTACTTTGCACTCCCCCAGATAAGTAAAACCACTATCATGTATCCACTAATTCGTAAAATTCTATTTTCTCTCCCACCAGAAACGGCGCACCACTTCTCACTAAAGTCTTTGCGATTATTAAATAAGCTTGGTCTGATAAAACAGGCAAAGATAGCAAAACCAGTATCTGTGATGGGAATCGATTTTCCAAACCATGTTGGACTTGCTGCTGGTTTGGATAAAGATGGTGAATACATTGATGCATTGGCCGCATTAGGCTTTGGTTTTATTGAGGTGGGTACAGTGACCCCTCGCCCCCAGTCAGGTAATCCTCAACCTAGGCTTTTTCGGCTTGTTGAATCAGAGGCGATTATTAATCGTATGGGGTTTAACAATAAAGGGGTTGATTACCTGATAGAGCAAGTAAAAAAGGCAAAATACACAGGTGTTTTAGGTATCAATATCGGCAAAAACTTTGATACGGCAGTTGAAAATGCAGTGGACGATTATTTGATCTGCTTAAAAAAGGTTTATCCCTACGCCTCATATATCACAGTAAATATATCTTCCCCAAATACGCCAGGTTTACGAACGCTACAATATGGCGATGAACTCCGTGACTTATTGGAAGCTTTAAAACAAGAGCAAATAAAGCTGAAAGAGAAGCACCGGCGTTATGTACCAATTGCTATAAAGATAGCGCCAGATTTGGAGAGTCATGAAATTAAAGCGATGGCTGATGTATTTTTAGAACAAGATATTGACTGCCTTATTGCTACCAATACGACACTAGCTCGTGATGCAGTAAAGGGGCAGCCTCACTCAGAGGAGCAGGGAGGGCTAAGCGGTAAGCCCGTTAGTCAAAAGTCAACGGAAGTGATTAAGCAATTTAGTCAATATTTTGCAGGGCAGATACCTATCATCGGGGTAGGTGGAGTATCTTCGACACAAGATGCTAAAGACAAGCTTAATGCTGGTGCAAGTTTGCTGCAGATTTATACAGGATTTGTTTATCAAGGAGCGGGGTTAATTCGCTTATGTGTACGGGCTAAGTAACGATTAATATAACCACTAAATTTTAGGTGAGGCTCAAGGTTCTTGAGGTTTGATATAATTTTCATCGGATAAAGTAGTAAATAAGGATAATTACAATGAAAACACGTGTTAAATGGCTGGATAATATGAGCTTTGTTGGTGAATCAGCTAGCGGGCATTCTGTTGTTATGGATGGCCCACCAGAGTCAGGTGGGCGGAATATGGGTGTTCGTCCAATGGAAATGTTGTTGCTAGGTTTGGGAGGCTGCTCTTCTTTTGATGTGGTAATGATTTTACAGCGAGCAAAGCAGGATTTGGTCGATTGTGAAGTGGAAATAGATGCAACTCGAGCCGATACTGAACCAAAGGTTTTTACTAATATTCACATGCATTTTATTGTTAAAGGCAATAACTTATCTGAGAAGAAAGTGAAACGTGCGATTGATTTATCTGCAGAAAAATATTGTTCAGCATCAATTATGTTAGGTAAAACAGCCAATGTTACGCATGATTTTGAGATAGTGAATATCTGATCCTACTTAATGTTCCTGACTATCAAATATAAAAAATATGGAGAACCCAGTTGAATTCCAAAGACTGGCAAGTTTTTGATCAAAAGCATATCTGGCATCCTTACACCTCCATGATGAATCCATTGCCAACTTATCCTGTTGTTGCTGCGAATGGTGTCTACCTAGAACTGGCTGATGGGAGAAAGTTAGTAGATGGTATGTCATCTTGGTGGGCGGCAATTCATGGTTACAATCACCCTGTTTTAAATGCGGCAATTACTAAGCAGCTTGAGTCAATGGCTCATGTGATGTTTGGTGGCTTAACACATCAGCCAGCAATTGAGCTAA
>JALVRY010000236.1 GCA_027024625.1 Thiotrichaceae bacterium | reverse complement strand
TCAGTAATAAACGACATCTACAACATAAATTATCAAGTATTATCAAGGTGTTTTTCAAATTTACGCCTGTTATAAAAAATGAATTAATCAATCGAACCAAGCCTTCTAGTCAAGCGATGGGGGGAAGAAATAAGCTTCTTTATGCAATGATCACGCATCCTGATAAAGAAGATTTAGGCATTGAAAAATTTCCTGCTGAAAAGTCTATGTATCGAGCCATCTTAAAAGAAACAGGCTTACACACAAAACTTGATGGGAAATGGTTCTTTACCCATCCTAAAAAAGGCTCAGTCGTTGAATTGTGGCAGGTAATGGGTCGTTTTTTACAAACAACCGAAAAGAAAGCACGATCTTTTGATGAACTGAGCAATATACTTACTAAGCCGCCTTATGGTATTAAAGAGGGGCTTTTGCCTGTCTTTTACCTTGCTCTTTATCTAGTCAATAAAGATGAAATTGCACTGTATGAAAATAAACGTTACTTGCCTTCTCTTTCTAAGGAAGAGTTAGAACGCTTTGTAAAAACGCCTAAAGTCTTTACTTTCCAACTTTTTAGAATTGAAGGCTTAAATGCCTCATTATTTCGACATTATACCCATGCATTTTTCCCTGATAAAAAACCATCAACGGTTATTCAAGCGATTAAACCACTCGCCCAATTTATTGGTAATCTCAATGAATATACACAAAAAACAACCACAGGTTTAAGTAAAAAAGCCAAAGCACTACGCAATGCGTTCAACCTTGCAAGCTCGCCTGAAGCCCTATTATTTGAAGGTATTCCACATGCATTGGGCTACAAAAAAGTAGATGAAACAAATCTGGAAGGATACGCTGACACGCTTAAAACAGCGATACAGGAACTAAAATATGCCTACGATAAGCTACTGCAACAACAGCAGCAATTTTTGGCTAACGCCTTTCGGATTAACACAAAAGACCTGAGCTTAGCCGAACTAAGAATACAACTACGAGGGCGCTACAAAGGACTTGAACACTATACCGTTGATATTGACGGTTTAAAGGCATTTGTCCTGCGTTTAACGCATAAAACAGGAAATGATGAACAATGGCTACAAAATTTACTAATGTTTCTTGGTAATAGAGTGTCGGAAAAATGGAAAGATTCACATCAAGCTAGAGCAGAATTGCGTTTAAGCGAGTATTCTAAACGTATACTTGACCTTGAAGCATTACGTTTAGAAAGTGAAAAGACGGCAAAGGTTACAAACGAAGCGTTTGATGTTATTTTATTAAAATCATTGAAACGTGGTGAAAAAGAACGTACTGAAGTTATTGCGATAAAAAAGGAAACACATAAAGTCGCTCATACCATCAAAGAAAAATTACAAGCAAGTTTAAACAAGGAAACTAAGGACTTGCAACTCGCTATATTAGCGGAACTTGTTGATGAGTTTTTACAAGACTATCAAACTACATCCCCTGCTAATGCAAAGAAAAAGCACCGTCCTAAATTAAAGAAGGTGAATAATGGGTAACAAACTAACCATAAAAGAAGCAGCTAAGCTTGAGGGTACACGTCACGTATTAGGTATTTCTGGCGGTAAAGAC
>JALVRY010000235.1 GCA_027024625.1 Thiotrichaceae bacterium | reverse complement strand
CGAGTTGCCTACTTTGTAGTATTTTATACTGGGTGCGCATAAACTCTTCATTAGTCAATCGTGTACTGGATGATTTTTCTACACCATAATCAAGTAATTGTTTTGATTCAGCATCTATTTTAACCACGCCATTTGCTCTATAAATAGGAGTCATTGTCAAAGATATGACTAACGCAAGTATAGCCATAATCAAGGCTAGACTCATAATGAGCCATTTTCGACGTGCAAGGGCGCTAAAAAGATCACGAACATCAGCATCTTTTCCACTTCCACTAGATGGAGGAACAGAATAGTTACCCATATTATTCATTTGAGGGTTATAAGCAGAAAGCTCTGCATTACTTGAACTATCTAATGCCACAATTTGTGAGTTTTGATTTAACTTCATTGGGTTAGCTGACCTTTATTTTTTATTTTGCTTATTAAGTAAACTGGTATATTTTCAACATGCTAGAGTAAGCACGTTATTCACACCAATATTTTACGATAAGCGAGTTATAGTTAATTGATTGATTTCAGTCCATTGAATGCACACTTGCTCGGCAAATTATCCTAAATTGGTTTTAACCCAAGCAAAAAATTTGTAGATAGCAAACCAAGGTCATTTATCTACAAAGTTAACTTAACACTCAAAAAATATATCATTAATAGGTAAAGCTATACCATAGTACTCGCTATTACCTACCCTATACGTTCAGCATCACCATATTTATAGGTGTACGCTTCAGATTTTAAATTCTTTGACTTGCTCAATACAAATCCAATAACATTTCCATACCCCATACGCAGTCTTTCAAGCGCATTTGCTAAACTTTTCTGATTCGTTTTATTACTTTCAATCACAAACAGTGTCGCGACTGCTCTATTAGAAAGAATCAATGCATCAGCAATTCCTAAGACAGGGGGTGAATCAATAATAACCAAATCAAATTCATCAGAAACGCGTTCTAATAAATGCAACATTCGATCATTCGAAAGCAAATCAGCAGGAGCAGAATCAACAACACTACCGACAATAACATTGAAATTAGGAATTCCAGTGGGCACAATCACATCATCAATAGATGCACCACCTTGCAAGTATGTTGATAGTCCTGCTGCAGCCTCAATATTTAAATATCTATTCAGTGATGGATTTCTCAAATCTGCATCAATGAGTAATACTGATTTTCCCGCTTGAACAAAAACACTCGCTAAGTTGTGTGCAACACTACTTTTCCCTTCATTAGATTCAGCGCTGGTAATATGTAATAACCTAGGTAATCCTTCTGGGGTCGAAAACATCAAGCTTGTTCTCAATGACCTAAATGCTTCAGCAATAACAGAGGATGGCTCATCCATCGCATTGACAGTAGTATTATTCTTTCCTTTCAGTTTTACCTTTGGTATTTTACCTAATACAGGCAACGCTGAAATATCACGTATATCGTCAACTGCCTTGATCTTTGTTTCAGCACTTCCAAATAAAAGCGCGAGCATCGAACCAAGAATCAAACCAACCAAAGCACCCAACGAAAGGTTCATTTTTGTATTAGGCTTATACTTATTATAGGTAACAACAGCAGGGTCAACGACAGAAATATT
>JALVRY010000234.1 GCA_027024625.1 Thiotrichaceae bacterium | reverse complement strand
TGTCTTTGCAATCACCCTCTTGGCGTTGATACTTCCAAACATCACCTATAAGTAACTTTTCTGTTCTGATATCTTGACGGCTTTTAAGCGGATGATCACTCTTCAGAAGAGCCTCAGGGTCGTTTTGTCGCATATCGCTGATGACACTACAGCCCGTAGTAAATAGAGCAACAAGTATTATTGGTATAAATTTCATAATGCTATTCTTCCCCAAGAATAATTCCACACTGAGACCTTTACATGAGAGTATGACGAGAGAGAAATTTTCTCCATCATAGCTTTCATGTAAGCGGCTCACTTTTAGCTTTTAAAACTTTTGCTTTAAAAATAAATGTTCCAAAAGGTATAAATGAAGCAAAAAATCCTACTAATGTTTTAGCCAAGTTTAGCTCACCCTTCGCCGCATGAGAAAATAATAAAACCAAGAAGGTTAAAAAAAGTATCCCATGTACTGGCCCAATGATCTTAACAGCTTCGGGAATTTCTGCATAATATTTTAAGGGCATCGCTATAGCCAACAAGAGTATTAAAGAAGTGCCTTCAAAAAGTGCAGACCAACGAAGTAAAGAAAAGTCAGGATTCATAATATTTAAACAACCTTTCACAAATTAATGACAGGCATCTTCAAGTTATTTCAAAGCACGAATATTATCCTATTTAATACACCTTTACATCTCTACTAGTTTTCTTTCACCACAAATTCTTGTGGAGGCTGTATTATGCTAGTATCACAAATATTATAGATTAAAAGGAGAGCACAATGAGTTTAATTAGCACACTGGGTAAAGTAGCAATGGGCATCGCCGTAGCCAAAGGTTTAGGCAAAATGATGGGAGGCTCTAAAGGTGGTAGTGGTGGTGGAATTGGCGATCTACTTGGTGGCTTAGTGGGTGGCAAGTCTGCTGATACCAAAGGTGGGTTAGGTGGTATTTTAGATTCATTGGGTGGTTCTAAATTGGGAGATGCTCAGTCACAGGGGCGCAACCAAGGAAGTAGCCAAGGTGGCTTTGGAGACTTATTTGGTAATGCGATGCAGGGCAAAGAGATTAATGCATCTTCAGAACAAGAACAGCAAGCCGAAATACTATTACGCGCAATGATTAATGCTGCTAAGTCTGATGGCAATATATCCGAAGATGAACAACGCAAGATCACTGAACATTTAGGTGATGTTTCACGAGAGGAAGCTGAGTTTGTACGCAAAGAAATTAATGCACCCCTCGACACAAAAGGCTTCATTCAAAGCATACCACGCGGCATGGAGCAGCAAGTTTACTTAATGTCATTGATGGCAATTGATCTAGACTCTAACGAAGAAGCACATTATTTAGATCAACTTGCTAAAGGACTCAATATATCAAAAGATGTCTGCAATCAAATTCATGAGAAAGTTGGTGCACCTGCTATTTATGCTTAAGTATTAATCACTATCAAAAGCCTGAATAAAATTTACCTGGCTTTTTTTTGCCTTTTGTCAGCTGAATTATCAAATCAGCCTGTGATCCGATAAAATGTACCCATTAATAAGAAATCGGGGCTTTTTGATGTTAAAAACATACACACTCTTAAAAAAAGACCATGTCGTAAAC
>JALVRY010000233.1 GCA_027024625.1 Thiotrichaceae bacterium | reverse complement strand
TACTTACACAGTCTCTAAAGCATCGCTTCCTGAGTGGGAGATACCATCTAGGAACTTCAGTATGACTATACTTTTGCAACAATTAATAACATGACATTACTTTTGGAACAATTAATAGTTTCTGTTAGATTTTAGGCAAAAAAAAGCCCAACCAAAAGATCGGGCTAAGGATTCCATACTTAGGAAGGGCTATCCTAAGGATGAAATAAGAGTCCCTCTCAGGACTCTAGGGGCTAACAAACCATCCTAACAGAGAGTTATCTTTGTGATAACAATCGATTTATTTTTTCTGACTATAGTTCTCCATTCATATTGCTGTAGTCTCTACGTAGTGGAGCTTCCTCTCTGGAATATTCCATTTGTGCTGCTCTAGTGTAAGACTGAAACGGATCACCTTCTACGCTATACGCATTTCTATTTTGCTTATCGATAATAGGTGCTTCTGTATAAGCGACTGTTTGTGCGACAGGTGTATCAATTTGCTGCTCAGAAACTTCTGCTTCAGGGATAGCAGGTTCTGCTTCTGGTATTTCGCTTTCCCCAGCAACCTGTTGTAATACTGCTGGTGATGCTTTTATTTCGTATGCCCTATCATGCCAAATACGGTAATAGGGGCTGTCTGTTAAATTGGCACATCCTGATATGCCAGCCATTATGCTTAATACAAGCAAATGTTTTTTATTAATATTCATGCTATTACCATCTTTTCTTATTATTTGTTATTAGATTGTCTGCATGGATTAAATAGTGTCACAAAAGTTTCGTTATCATAAACATAAGCAGATAAATGGTATTTATTCTTTCGTGATTGATTTTTCTAATTCATGATGGCTATCCATCGGTTATTATATCAAATATGTCTGATTATATGATTCCTGCTGAAACCACATTTTATGAGCAAGAAATTAAGCGTAGCCGATTTCTTACTTGGATTGTGCATACCGAATCCCCTGAGATAGCAAAACAATTTATTGATGATATTCGCAAGCAATATCCAGATGCTCGACATGTTTGCTGGGCGTGGGTAGCGGGTGCTCCAAACTCCCAATATGTGGCAATGAGTGATGATGGAGAACCATCTGGTACGGCTGGCAAACCAATGTTGAATGTTTTACAGCATCAGCAAATTGGGGAGGTAACAGCGGTCATTGTTCGTTACTTTGGTGGAATAAAGTTAGGTACAGGTGGTTTAAGTCGTGCTTATGGCTCATCAGTAACGGAGGCTATTAAGCTGACGCCATTAAAGGAAAAGGTTCAGATGGAGGCTATCATGCTGACTTTTTCTTATAATGATGAAAATACCGTAAGGCATCTATTAGAAAAGTTTGAAGGCGTAATTGATTCAGTGGATTATCAAGCCGATGTGAGTTTTCATTGCCGAATTCCATCAAGACAAATGGATGATTTTCGCCAGCAATTACCTTTTACGGTGAGCCTGAAAATTGAGGATTAATATGTTGCACCGTATTTGCCTTGTACTTTTGCTAGCCTTGATGTTAACGGCCTGTGGGGAATCGTCACAGAAAAGCTTGCAATTCAGCGGTATTACGATGGGAACACAGTATCATATCACTGTAGTAACGGGGCAAAATAAGCTTAATCCTCAAGACTTACAGCAAGAAATAGAGAATCGCCTTGCTGAAATCAATCAAGAAATGTCAACCTATCTTGATGATTCAGAAATTTCACGGTTTAACCAATATTCAAAAGCAGATTGGTTTCCTGTTTCACATGAATTTTTATCGGTAGTAGAATCAGCGGTTAAAGCCTATAAAATTAGTGATGGTGCATTTGAACCAAGTATTTACCCTTTAGTTTATTTGTGGGGTTTTGCTAAGAAAATTAGAGTAGCACCTCCTTCTGAAGTGGAGATTCAACATGCACTACAAAATATAGGTTTACAACATCTCAGTATTCGACAGTCTCCCCCCGCATTATCCAAGGATATACCTGCACTCTCGTTAGATTTGTCTGCAATAGCAAAAGGCTATGGTGTGGATGCTTTGGCAGAATTATTAAGCCACAAAGGTTTTCAGCATTATCTTGTCGAAATAGGCGGAGAAGTTTATGCAAAGGGTAAGAATGCACGAGGAAAGCCTTGGCATATTGCAATTGAACAGCCAAGTAGCACGCTATTATCGTCAGCAAAACCAATTCAAGGTTTATATCTTAGTAATCAAGCTGTAGCAACATCAGGAAACTATCGAAATTATTATAAATATAATGGCAAGCGTTATGCTCATACGCTTAATCCCAAAACAGGAAAGCCTGCAAAAAATAAACTAGCTTCGGTGACAGTGCTAGCCAAATCAACAATGTGGGCAGATGCAATGGCAACAGCGATTATGGTGATGGGAGTTAAGAATGGGATGGAGTTTGCTAATCAAGAAAAGCTAGCAGTATTTATGGTGATACATAAGGGAAAGTCATATAAAACAATGACTAATCAATATTTTTCAAACTATCAAGATTGAGTAGTGACTAAGTGAAGTTTAGGTGATTATTGCGGCTTGAGGTATACAAATTAAGTCCAATGTTGACCTTTTCTCTCGTTATTCTTTTATGCAAAGATCCACTAAATAGTGAAAATAGATATTTCAGTTCATATTCAGGAAAGTGCATCATTTAGCATATTCATGACATACCTTACATAATTCTAACTAAATTGAAATAAGGTTTTCCGAATTGTTGCTCTAATTTTTTTGGGTATTATAATCAGCCTCTACTTATTTATTAGATAACTTAAAATGACACCACTCAAAAAACTTTTAGGCTTGTTCTTTTTTCTTGTATTAATACCAGGACAAGTATTTGCGTCTGGAGGGGGGAACCCTATTGATTTAACTGCAACATCCTACGGTATCTGGGCTGTAATTATCTTTGTTGCCGCATACTCTTTGGTTATAGGAGAAGAGCAGTTACATCTACGAAAATCTAAGCCGATGATTGTCGGTGCGGGCATTATCTGGGTTTTAGTTGCTTTGGCTTATATGTCTGTTGGGCATTCTGATCAACTGCATAGCCTTTTAAATCATAATTTGCTTGAATACGTGGAGCTATTTCTCTTCCTACTCGCAGCAATGACCTTTATCAATACGATGGAGGAACGTGGTGTTTTTGATGCTTTACGTGGTTGGCTAGTATCTAAGGGGTTTTCACTTTATATAATTTTCTGGATTACAGGTCTGCTTGCATTCTTTATTTCTCCCGTTGCCGATAACTTGACAACGGCTTTATTAATGGCGGCAGTTGTAATTGCTGTTGCTGGTGGAAAAAGTGCTATATCTAATAGTGCTGAAAAGGCAAAATTTGTCGCTTTAGCGTGTATCAATATTGTAGTTGCGGCAAATGCAGGGGGTACATTTAGCCCCTTTGGTGATATTACAACCCTGATGGTATGGCAAAAAGGTATTATTCAATTTGATGAGTTCTTTGTTTTATTCCTTCCAGCTGTTGTAAACTGGTTTGTACCAGCGTTAATAATGTCTTTCTTTATATCAAAAGGTAATCCAGACCCTGTTACGGAAAAAGTGGCGGTTCAACGTGGAGGTTATATCGTTGTTGCTTTATTCGTTGTAACCATTGCAATGGCTGTCATATTCCATAATGTACTGCACTTACCTCCTATGCTTGGCATGATGACAGGTTTAGGATTCTTAAAATTTTTCGGCTATTACTTAAAAGTAACGGGAGAAAATCCCGGTGTTGAATTGAGTGAAGATCACAAAGTTGGGCGATGGGATATTTTTTCTCAATTGGAGCGTGCAGAGTGGGATACTTTAATGTTCTTCTATGGCGTTATTCTATGTGTTGGCGGTTTAGGTGCATTAGGCTATTTAGGCTTGGTCTCTGGTTTGATGTACGGTGACTTGGGGGCAACCAATGCAAATATTCTTGTTGGACTCCTTTCTGCAATTGTTGACAATATCCCCGTTATGTTTGCTGTATTAACTATGAACCCAGAAATGTCTCATGGTCAATGGTTACTCGTCACACTAACAGCAGGAGTCGGTGGGTCATTGCTTTCTGTAGGTTCGGCTGCAGGTGTTGCTCTAATGGGGCAGGCAAGAGGAATATATACCTTCTTCTCACATCTAAAATGGACTTGGGCAATTGCGTTGGGTTATATCACGAGCATTTGGACTCATATGCTAATTACACCCTTATAATATAATGGTGCTTTCAAGAAATTTTTGATTAAGTCGGAGTTACTACCATCCGAAATACACAATATATTGTGCTATTAAATATCGAAATCTTCTGTACAGTACACTTAATGTTTGCCTTTAAAAAAGTGTCCTGTGCAGAGTTTTTTTGGGTTTATCTCCGCAAGTTTCGTTTGTTCTAGAAAAGCAAAAGGCCAATAATTAAAGAAAGTATTGTCCATAGAACAATACTTTTAAAAACTAAATTCCATGCGTGATAAATATCCTTTGTTTGAGGAGCTTGCTTAGTGCCTAGTATGGGGCGTGTTTTATCTTTGCCGTGATAGCGAGCTATGCCACCAAGCTGTATGTCCAAAGCACCTGCTCCCGTTGCCATGACGACACCTGCGTTTGGACTGTACCATTGGCTTGCTTGTTGTCGCCAACATTGCCATGCTTTTGAACGATTGCCCATGAGTAGGTAGCTTAAAGCGGTTAAACGAGCAGGTATCCAATTTAATATATCATCAACACGGGCAGAGAACTTGCCAAAATATTCATATTTTTCATTGCGATAGCCCCACATTGCATCCAGCGTATTACTCAAGCGATAAAGCACAACACCTGAAGCACCTGCCACTAAAAACCAAAATAAGGCGGAAAATATTGCATCGCTACCGTTTTCTAATACCGATTCGATGCTTGATCGGCTAATAGCTTGCTCATCTAGTTGAGAGGTATCACGGCTTACGATATAGCTAACTTTTGTTCTGGCAAGAGATAAGTCACCTTGCTTTAAGGCATCGGCAACTTGCAAAGCATGATCTTTTAAGCTTTTGGCTCCAATGGCTAAATAGCCGAGTAAAATACTAAACCACCAGCCAAAATAATCTTCCAAAAAGAATGAAATATAAATGAAAGGAATGATCAGTAAGCACCATGCTAAAACACCTAAGAAAATAGTTGTCCACTTGTTTGTATTAGGGGTGTTTGTTTTAGAA
>JALVRY010000232.1 GCA_027024625.1 Thiotrichaceae bacterium | reverse complement strand
TTTATCTGCCTATTTTTCAGTGAACGCTACTTACTGCAAGTTATTGTTATTATAAGGAGTATAGGAAAGGAATTATTATTTTGATGTGAGGTGATTAAAATTTGATAGCTAATAATTTGTAAAAAAAGTTGTTACAAAATAAGAGTATATTAATCCTATTTTTATCTTAATTTCTAGGCTGTCTATCGGATAAATATGGATTATTATCCGATAGAGGATAGATGGTTTTTACTTGCTTTTGGATGGTGCAAGCATAAATGCAGTGGGATTATCACAGTACATTGCTGTAAAAAAATCGTTGGTATTTATTTTTTGTGCATTGCCAAAGCGGTTGTATGTTTGCTGGTAGAGTTTGATTCGTGTCTCGAGGTTTTCAGCTTGTGGATATTTCCTGCGTACATTACTATACACTTTCCATAATTTTTGCAGATGCTGTTGGGCTTCTTTTGTCGTGCTATCATGCAAAGCAATACAAGCAAGACCATTATGTACCCGTGCTAAACGTGTTTTATGTTGCCATAAATTTTTGTGCTTATATTTTTCTATCAGTTTTAAATATATTTCTTTTGCGGTTTTAAAGTCTTTCTTTAATAAGGATAAATGCCCACTTTCTTCATACAATAAGGCGATATATAGACGGTATTTGATATAACTGGGAGGTGGCGTGGATTCTATTATCTTCCATGCTTTGCTAAGTAACTCCTCTGCTTGTGGAAGGTTGTCCATGTGGAGATAACCATGAGCTTCAACTGTGTAAAGAATAACAATGGGAAAGCGCTTCTGCATTGGAGTTTCTGCATTGGTGTAAACCTCTTCAATAGATTTTCTGGCATTGCTCAATATCTCCATCCCTTTTTTTATGTTTCCTTGGTAGGCGATAATTTCGGCAATTCTACGTTGTGTATCGGCGATATTTTCTGCGGAATGGACTGGGTCTGAGCGCTCTGCATCAATGGTTTGATAAATATCCAATGCCTGATTGTATAATAGTAATGCTTCTTCCTTGGCGTTTTCATTTAAAGAGTAAGGATGTCCTGTTACCTCAGCAAGATGATTTAGCATATCTGCTTCTAGTTTTTTTATATCAGTATTATCAGGGGATTTTTCTACTTGTTTTTTAATGCGATCTAAAGCGGCTTGAATGATTCTTTTCCGCAGAAGCGTCGCATTAGGTAAGTTCTGTAAGGCGTTGTCTACATCTGCTAACATGAATTCAGTTGTTGTTTGGCTTTGTTGTTTTGCTTGTTCAACTCTTGCCTTATTTATCCAGACGATGATCGTAATAATTAATGTAAGCAAAATGACGGTTGCTAAACTCCAATATCGCCAATTTCGTCGTATATGCTTTTTTAAAATATAAGGCAATTTATGACCAACAGCGTTAACAACTTTTTTATCAAGCCAGTTTTGTAGGTCATCAACAAAGGCTTTTGCACTGGAGTAGCGTTTTTTCTCAGAAGGGTTGGCTGCTTTTAAGAAGATGCATTGAAGCTCTTTATTTTCGATATGCAAGGCTGTTTTTGGGATATTAGGTTCAGGGAGTGCCATGTAGTCTGGTTCAAAAACAACAGGAAGTTTGCCCGATATGGTATGTGATAACAAAATGCCTAAGCTGAAAATATCGTCGCTAATGACAGGAGGGTGCTGTTGGTGGCGACGTGGGCTAGAGTATTCTGGTGTAAGGGCAAAGCGTTTTGCAGGTGGCTCGCCATCTTGGTGTGGATTATTGAGTAATTGAGAGATACCAAAGTCCAGTAATTTTAAAATACCGTCTTCATTGACCAAAATATTGGCGGGCTTTATATCGCAGTGAATAATACCGTGTTGATGAGCTTCGTGGATGACTAAGCCCAGTTGAATCATAAGTTGTATTATTTGTTTGGTATTGAGTTGTTTATTCTTGATATGCTCATCTATGGTTAAGCCCTTGACATGCTCCATCACGAAATAGCTGCCCTCACCATTGGGCAGTGTTCCACCATCCAGCAATGTAACAATATTTGGATGATTTAATTGGGCTAGAATTTGACGTTCACGTTTGAATTGCAAGGTTTCTAATGTGCTGGATTCAACGACTTTAATTGCAACTTCTTGTTCATATTCGCCGTCATTGCGGTGGGCAAGATAAACGCAACCCATACCACCACGTCCAAGTAATCGATCAATTTTATAAGCCCCAAGTTCTTTGCCAAGATATTTTGATTCAATATGTTTGATAAAAACCTTTTGTTGAGTATCACTCAAGGTTTCAAATTGGATGGGTTGTGATAAAAAATCTTCAGAGTCATCATAGGCTGTGAGTAGGCTTTTTACTTCATTAAAGAGTGCTGTATTTTCATCGCAATGTGTTTTTAGCCACTCTAATTGCTTGCTGGGGTCTATTTCTAAACAGCGGCTAAATAAATCTTCAACCGTATCATAATCTAAATTTAGCATGATCTTGTTTACTGCTTCATTTCACGAAATAACCATGTTCTTGCCATAACCCATTTACGTTTTACCGTGGCGACAGATATATCTAATACCTCTGAAATTTCGTTATTTGTCATTCCCGCAAAAAAACGTAGTTCGACAACTTGTTCCTGTGTAGGATCTCTTTCTTTTAATTGTTTTAATAAATTATCCAGTAAAATTAGGTCAACATCTTGAGCATTATCTTGACCAACTAACTCCTCATTTAGTGTTAGTAGCTGCTGATTGCTACCACGTTTTTGTGCGCCGCGTTCACGAGCATAGTCCACTAGAATTTGTCGAATGCACCGGCAAGAAAGGGCTAAAAAATGTGAGCGGTCAATATTTGATAAATCTTTATGATTTTGCAGCTTGATATATGCTTCATTGACCAATGCTGTAGGGCATAGTGTATGGTTTGCTCTTTCTCGATAAATTTGTCTGGCAGCAAGGCGTTTTAACTCAGGGTAAATGGTGTTAGAAAAGGCTTGGTGTGTCATAACAAAATCCGTGAAGGGGTGTGGGGTTAGGCTAAGTATAGGTAGCCTACCAAAATTAATCTAACAAAATTTTGCAAGAATGTTAGGTGTAATTATGTTGTTGATGAAAGTTTTATCTATTGTGAGAAAGGTGACGCTGGAATTTACTACGATTACATCACATTGCTTGCAATAATTGTCGTTTGAACGCATCATTTCACCTTATTAATATTGAGCTAATTGTCGTCTTATGAACAAACAAGAATGGTATACCGCAGGGTCGCTTTCCGCCGTTTATGCAGTGCGAATGCTGGGTTTGTTTATGATTTTACCTGTATTTGCTTTGTACACTGAGACTTTGCATGATGCAACACCTGTACTCATTGGTATTGCAATGGGTATTTATGGTTTAACACAAGCCACATTTCAAATCCCCTTGGGCTTATTGTCGGATAAGATTGGGCGTAAACCAGTTATAGTTGGTGGTTTGTTAGTTTTTGCACTAGGAAGCATTGTTGCGGCAAGTACAGATAATATTTGGATTATTATTGTAGGGCGAGCAATTCAAGGAATGGGAGCAGTAGCCGCAGCAACGATGGCTCTGGCTGCGGATTTAACTCGCGAGCAAAATCGAGCTAAAGTAATGTCAGTGGTTGGTATGACGATTGGCATTTCCTTTATGTTGGCGATGATCATTGGGCCTCTGATTAATGAGTGGGCAGGTGTTTCAGGGATTTTTTGGATAACTGCAGGTTTAGCTATTGCTGGTATTTTGTTGATTGTATTTCTTGTACCTCAGCCACAGCAACAACATGTACATCGTGATGCGGGTATTAATAGCGGATACTTGAGTGCAGCTTTAAAGAATCGCTCATTGTGGAGAATGAATATAGGTGTGTTTATTTTGCACATGATTATGACAGCTAACTTTAGTGTGCTGCCATTAATCTTCCAAGATAGTATGGGCTTGGAAAGCTCTGAACATTGGAAGATCTATTTGCCAGTATTTGTTGGTTCATTTTTGTTTTCTGTCCCGCTAATTATCATTGCAGAGAAATATCATAAAATAAAACCTTTATTCTTGATTGCAATATTTGCGATTATTATTGCCCAATTTGGTATGGCATTTGGGCGGGCTGATAACATCATCTTAATGTTAGTTTTCCTTAGCTTTTTTATCGGCTTTAATTTTTTAGAAGCAGTCCAGCCTTCTTTGGTGGCAAAATATTCTGATGTGAGTAGCAAAGGTACTGCAATGGGTGTGTTTAGCACATCACAATTTTCGGGTATTTTTGCTGGTGGTTTAATTGGGGGGCTTGTGCAAAGCCAATATGGTTATACAGGTGTATTTTTGCTGGGCGCGGGAGTGGCATGGATTTGGATGTTTGTTGCACTAACTTTGCCAAAACCTAATTTTTATACCTCACGTATACTAGAATTAGCAGATAAATCATTAAGCAATTATGATGCCTTAGAGCTTGAAATATCACAAATTGTAGGTGTTAAAGAAGTTTCTATCGACTCGAGTGAGGGAGTCGTTTACCTTAAGGTAGATAAAAAGGAATTAGATGAGGACGCTTTGTTGACAGTGTGTCAGTGAGTGAGATAAATAAATATAAACAAGGAAATATCTCATAGTATTATGGTATTGAGGTATTTATTAAATAAAATCGTGAAGGAATAATTATGGCAAGAGGTGTGAATAAAGTAATTCTGGTTGGTACTTTAGGTAATGATCCAGAAACAAAATATATGCCAAGTGGTGATGCAGTAACGAATATCAGCATTGCAACCAATGAATCATGGAAAGATAAACAAACAGGTCAAATGCAAGAGCGTACTGAATGGCATCGTGTTGTCGCTTTTCGTCGTTTGGCAGAGATTATGGGTGAATACTTGCGTAAAGGCTCACAAGTTTATATTGAAGGTAAATTGCAAACGCGTAAATGGCAGGCTAAGGATGGCAGTGATCGCTATTCTACAGAAATTGTTGCGAATGAAATGCAGATGCTAGGTGGTCGTCCTCAAGGACAAGGTGCGCCACAACAAAGTGGTGGGTATGGTCAAAACCAGCAACAAGGGGCTGGTGGTGGAGTGTCACAGAATCAAAATCAGGCTAGTGGTTATTCTGGAGGAGGTGTTTCTCAACAGCAATCTCAAAATTCACCGCAATCAGCTCCACCCGCACAAGGTTTTGATGATTTTGATGATGATATTCC
>JALVRY010000231.1 GCA_027024625.1 Thiotrichaceae bacterium | reverse complement strand
ATTTAGGACAACATTGATCAGACCATTCTGAAATCTATCAACAAGGGTTTTATGCTGCACAAAGCCCTTGTTGGCATATTACAGAACAACGGAAACAACTCATTAATAAATATAATTACTCCAATAGAAGCAATGATTAAGCAACAGTTAATTGCTTAAAGCTATCATAAGCAGACGGTAAACCCTCTGTTATTGCAAAGTTTTTATGCAAACCTTTTGTATTATTTTAAGGTAAGATGGGTTCTCCACGACTATAATAATTTTAAAGCCTTGTTCTCCAAAACAAAAAGGCTAACAACACTGAGTATGATGGCATTGGACTTGCACATTATTCTCTTTTAGGGGAGAGCAAAGGAATGATGATTACCTGTAAGGGGATACAAAGTGAATAAACAGGCTTTAAGTCTAGCTGTATGTATTGCCGGAGCATATCCTTTAAGCTCCGGAGCAATTGGTCTTGGCGACATACGGTCAAGCTCACATCTAAACCAACCACTAAATGCTAAAATTGAGCTACTTTCAACCAGCGCGCAAGAAGCAAAGCAGGTACAAGTACGCTTGGCCTCTGCTGATGTATTTAATCGTGTTGGTATCGATCGCCCCGCTTATTTAAATAGTTTGAGGTTTACCTCAACTATCCAAAATGGCAAGCCTGTTATTCTGGTTTCATCAAGCCAACCGATTAAAGAGCCTTTCCTAAATTTCTTACTCGAAGTTAGCTGGCCAAAAGGGCAGTTACTAAAAGAATATACCGTGTTGCTTGATCCTCCTGTTTTACTACAAGCCGGTCGCACATCAGGGGCAAACACCGCGGCTGTGCGAGCTGAACCTAAAGCAACAGGTTTTGTTAAGCGACCAACACCAGCACAAACAAGACCAACGCAAAGAGCACAAAACCAACAACAGCAGGTTAAAGTGCGTGATGGTATTAAACTAAACTTTAAGCCTAAGCAGCAAGCTACACCAGCTTCATCGCACAGTAGCAGAAAGAGCAAATACCGCGTTCATTCTGGTGACACTCTCTACAAAATTGCAACTCGCCTCAAGCCCCGTAGCGTCAGCGCAGATCAAATGATGGTCGCACTTTTCCGTGCGAACCCAGAAGCATTTCGCCGTGGTAACATCAACCGTTTGAAAGCAGGTGCGACGCTAAAAATCCCATCTAGCGCTAGTGGTGTGTCAACACGTCAAGCTAAGCGTATTATTCGCAAACACTACACTGAGTGGAAACAATATCGCAAGAAACTTGCTAAAAAGACTGTTTCTCAAAAGTCCATAAGGTCTAGCTCCCACAAAACACGAGCAAAACAATCACCTACTAGAGCGAGCAGAACAACACAAAATACTAAAGCCCACTTAGAAGTAATGGGCGGAAAGAGAGACAACACATCAAAAGCCAGCAGCAAGGTATCTGCTGCGGGCAAAGCGCGTATCTCTGAATTAGATAAGCAACTTTCTTTAGCTCGTGAAGCTCTTATATCGAAGCAACGTGAAAATGCTGATCTAAAATCTCGCGTAGCTGAGATGGAATCTATCATCCAGAAGAAAAATCGCCTGATTGCTCTCAAGAATGATCAACTTGCAAAACTACAAAGAAGTTTAGCAAATAACGGTAAAGCGACTGGAAATAATAATCGTTTAAAACCAACGACTCCAGCTCCAGTTAATACTGATCTCTCAGCTCATATTGCAAATACAGCAAATCAAGATGCAGGGAAGATTAATCGCACACAACCAGCAGCAACACAAGATCCACAGGCTAAAACAACCACCACGCCACCACAAGCAAGACAAAATGATTTAACGCCAGCAGCACTAGCAGCTAAACGCCGTGCTGCTGCAATGGCTGAAGCCAATGATAAGGATAGAAAAACACCAGAGGAAACTGGATTTAAGCCAGAAAAGGAGAATGCTTTACTCGATTTGCTTTCATCTCCAATAGTAACCGCTGCTGGTGCAGGCTCAATTTTATTGTTATTACTTGGTTGGTTGCTACTTTCTCGTCGCAAAAACAAACAAAATGATGATGGTACAACATCAAGCTCAGCAGCATTAAGTGATTTTGATGATGAGTTTACAGCACTTAATGATGACAACATCAATATTAACGCAGACGATACTAGCAATACAGATGATGACTTCTTTAAAGACTTTGAAGATGACCTCAATCTTAGCTCAGAAAAAAAATCTTCATCTCAAGATACTAGCAATGCTTTTGATACGAATACCATACCTGAAACAGACAATGTCTCTACCGCACTAGATGACGGCGACGAAGACGACGATATTCTTCAAGAAGCAGATGTTTATATCGTCTATGGATTACACGAGCAAGCTGAAGCCGAGCTCAAAAAAGCCATTGCAGCACATCCAGAGAAACTTGAATACCGTCATAAATTATTGGAAAACTATTTAGCCTCAAATAACAAAGAAGCATTTGACCTTCAAGCTCAAGAAATTCATAACCTAGATGGTGCTAACAAAGCAACAATCTGGGAAAAAGTTGTAGAAATGGGAAGAAAAATCAGCCCAGACAATGCACTTTATCAAACTATAGACGATGAGCCTGCATCAAGCTCAACAACATCTACAGCAACAAAAATTGCAGCAGGAGCCACTGCTGCAGCAGCTGTTGCCGCCGCAGCCATGAATAATGGCAACGAGCAAGAAGATACAGAAGAAACACCACTAGAAGATGATTTCAATTTAGATGAGTTACTTCTTGATGACGACAACATCGATGAAGAAATTAATGCTGCAATAGATGCTGACCAAGCAGAAACAGAGCAACAAGAACCATCTGTTGAGATGCCTACAGAATCAGAGACCTCTGAAGATGTGCTTAATGATTTCTCTGATCTCGAAGATGACTTCTCTGACTTTGGTCTTGATGATGATGAATTCAGCCTTGATGACCTTGAAAAAGAGCTTGATGACAAAGCAACAACATTAGATAGCACAGATGCAGATGAAAGCAACATCATTGACTTTGAATCAATGCTATTAGATGAGAATGGGTCTACCAAGAAAACAGATGATGACCTTGAGCTAGCAAACCTTAATCTTGAAGTCGATAGTGATACTGGAATTGATCGCATCCTCCCTCAAGGAACTGCCTATACCGCTCAAGGTAATGCTGAGCTATACGGAGAAGACGACGACGTATTATCTTTCTTGGATCTACCAGAAGAAGATATTGACCTTCAAGAAGCGCATATCAGCACCAAGCTAGATCTAGCTAGAGCTTATCTAGATATGGGTGACATTGAAGGTGCTCGTAGCACACTAGAAGAGGTTATCGTTGAAGGTAGTGATGACCAGAAACGTGAAGCAGAAGACCTGCTACATCAAACAGGCTAGCTCTGAATCACCAAAATCTACAGTGCAAACGTAGAATAGCAACAAAACCAAAAGGCCAGTTTTACTGGCCTTTTTTTATGCTAGAAAATAAGCAAATATTTGATTAATACCCGAACCTGTGACTTTAATGTGGATTCAGGTAATACACTTTTAAACTGGTAAGTTATTGATTTATAAAATCTAGCTAATACCTGAATCCATGACTTCAATGTGGATAAGAGTGTGCAAGATATTGGTTTCACAGTGGATTTTAAAAAATCTTAGCTTCACCCGTAGGTTAAGTGGGCATTTTTTAAACCGCTGTGGAATCAATAGCTTGTGCTATCTGCCGTAGTGAAGTCACGGATTCAGGTAATAATAAAGATACTGAAAATATCAACATGATAACTTACACACATCACAAGCAAGTTCCAATTGAAAAGAAAACAATACTTGACTAATTTACTAGGTATAACATAATATAACCCAGTAAATTAGTCAATTATTAGAAGGAAGCTCCCCTCTTCACCTTTCTTCTTGGAGTCAAATTATGAAGCTTTCAACGAAAGGGCGCTATGCCGTTACCGCCATGATGGATCTTGCAATTCATGATCAAAAAGGTCCTGTAACTCTAGCCGACATATCAAAATGCCAAGGTATCTCTCTCTCATATCTTGAACAACTTTTTTCTAAGCTAAGAAAAGAGGGCTTGGTCGATGGTGTACGTGGGCCTGGTGGCGGCTATCGTTTAGGAAAGACTGCGAACCAAATCAGCATTGCAGATATCATTTCTGCTGTGGATGAAAGCATCGACTCCACAAGTTGTCTCGGCAATGAAGATTGCAATAAAGGTGAGCGCTGCTTAACACACCACTTATGGGAAGACCTAAGCACTAGGCTATATGAATTTTTGGATGAGATTACCCTAGCGCAATTCATCAATCGCCCAGAAGTAAAAGAAGTATCACAGCGACAAGACACGACGGCTAGCAGGATTGCTACGATGTTTCCACCATCCAGCATGATATTAAACTAAGATTTTTTAGACGCTTATACTAGGAGCTTGTCCTAGAACCGCACTCCAGCAAGCTCACGTCGATATGTGCTGATTTGGTGAAGTTGCGGTTCAGCAGCCAACTCAAGCATTGTTAACTGAGCAAGTGTTGAATCTTCAATATAGGTTGCTCCTGTATCAATAAAATGAACATTTCCCTCTAGCAAAGGCTCAGACACTGGAGTATGCCCGACAACCACTAAGTCAATCCCCTCAACTTTCGGTGAATATCCATCTGTTTTAATACGTTTGTAGCGATTACGTGACCACAGGCTATAGCTTTGCATTTCTACACCTGTTTGCAATTCTTTAATAAAATATGACCATTGCATATGCAAAGGTACATCGGCATGAACAATTCCGACATTACCGCAAGGAGCTTCAACTTCCATCGCTAAAGGCAGTTTTGAGAATTTTTTCCTGATTCTTGGCTTTAACTTATCTGGCATTTCTTTCCACCAGTCGCCACCACAATAATTTACCCAGTTATCTTGCATTCTCTCATCATCTTCTGACTCGATTAGCATATATTCATGGTTGCCCATAATGGAAAAAAACCAAGGCTTAGTTAAGAATTCGACAGCCCGATGAGACTCAGAGCCTCGATCAACAAGATCCCCAACAGAGAAGACACGGTCGGCATCATAGTCAAAGTCAACTTGATCAAGCAACTTAGAAAACGACGAAAACATTCCATGTAGATCGCCAACAACAAAATCACGACCCTTACGATTTTTTGTAAAATATTTAAACGGTGAGTATTCCATATTTGACCATTATAT
>JALVRY010000230.1 GCA_027024625.1 Thiotrichaceae bacterium | reverse complement strand
TTCTGTAGTGATGTCGTCACTGCCAATGGACGTAGTTTTCGCTCTCGTCCTATTGATGATGTACTGGAAGAAATCCAAACTCAATCGAAGAAATATAACTGCAAAGATTTTATCTTTCTTGATATGAAATTAAACTCCAACCTTAAAATGTGGCGTGCATTAATTAATAACTTTCAGAAAATTGTGCCAAATGGTCATTGGATTGGCACAGTGCATGTAAATTCCACAGGTGAAAATGGTTTAACTTTTGACGAACTCAAGGCAGCAAAGGATTCAGGCTTAGTACGCATGAGTTTTGGGCTAGAGACAGGTAGCAAACAGCTCAACCGTCGCATGGCTAAAGGCACAACACCAGAAAAAAACTCACAGTTTGTCGCTGATGCTTATAATGCAGGTATCAGCCTGCGAGCTTCAATGATGCTTGGCTACCCAGGGGAGACAGTGGATGATATTTGGCAGTCTGTTGCTTTCTTAAAAAAACATCAGCAGCATTTTGATCGGATACGCCTGTCTCGTTTTAAAGCAATACCTGGTACACGTTTTGACACGCTTTATAGCAAACGGCCAACACGTTTCTCAGGCATTAAAAATTTCCACTGGGATTATCGCTATGCACGAGCAGGATACGAATATACCGATGCCTCGGATATTGCTTATCGGAAAGCAAAAAGACAGCTACTTAAAATTATTCATCAAATTAATAGTGAGCCATTGAGAGATGATGCCATTCAGTTTGATGGATTAATGTAAACCTGAATCTCCACAAACATCTGATCTAATAGAACTATCTTAATAAATATTTCACAAAACTACTTAGGTCATCATAAATATCGATTGCTTCAGGCAATTCTCCACTAGCAATAACACGGTCACCCTTGCCTGTTTTCACTAATGCAAAATCAACATCAGCGGCTTGTGCTGCTTGCACATCTGCTAATTTATCACCAATCATTATTGTTGAACTTCTGTCAGCCCCTAAATATTCAATGATTTCATTCAACATACCCGCCTTGGGCTTTCGGCATTCACAAGCATCTGCGGATAAATGAGGGCAATAGGCGATGTAATCGATACTCACTGAATATTTTTGTAATAAAGAAGCCATTTTATCATGCATTGCATTTAGGGTATCAAGACCATAATATCCTCGAGCAATACCCGATTGATTAGTTGCAACACCGACTAAATATCCCGCTTTTTTTAGCAGAGCTATCGCTTCAATACTCCCCTCTATGGGAATCCATTCTTGAGGGGATTTAATATAATTATCTGAATCTTCATTGATAACACCATCACGATCCAGAATAATCAGCGGCTTAGACATTACTTTTCCAAGGCTGCTAGTAGCATTCTTAAAGCTTGCCCACGATGGCTAATACGATTTTTTTCATCAGGATCAATTTCAGCTGAACTACAACCATGTGTTGGCACATAGAATAAAGGATCATAGCCAAAGCCATTATCTCCTTTTAATTCATGCAAGATAATTCCTTCCCATGCTGCATCAGCAATAATGGGGGAAGGATCCTCAGCATGTCGCATATAGACAATACAGCAACGAAAACGAGCTGTACGCTCTGCCTCTGGCACGCCTTCCATCTCTTTTAA
>JALVRY010000229.1 GCA_027024625.1 Thiotrichaceae bacterium | reverse complement strand
TTGCAACACTTCTTACTTGCGGGTTATTCATGTGGTTGCCAAGACGAAACCCACGGAATATTCGATCCCATGTGTCATGTGAGTTTCTAGGGCGTACTTGTGCAGGTTGTACGAATACTTTTCTTGCTGCTTTGGGTTTACTATAGGCTACGCTTCTAATCAGAGGGTCAGCTTCTGGAATTTTAGAATGCTTAACTTTTGATGATTGTGGTGCTAGATCACCTAATATGCTGTCATCATTATTAGAATCTTTCATGCGGTTGCCAGAGCAGCCTGTCAATATTGAAAATAATAAAAGGAAAAGAGTGAAGACAGAAATATCTCGTATATTTGTCATGCAAAACCCCAAGTTGTAAAGCCCATAGAATCCAAACGATATAGGATGAGAAGCCGCGATACCGCTTGTTTTTACCACCCTACATTGTGAAGACTGTATAGATTCTTAACACTGATGGTTAGCGTAGTGAAAAAATTTATAAAGCGAATTAAGTGGTATGTTTGTTCGATTAAAACTATAGTTATTAATAATGATTTTGTCAGACTATATTTTAATCAAAAATAGAAATATTACAGATAGTTAGCCCAATGAGCTTAGATAAAACTTTACATATGCATAAATGGTATCGCAGTAGAGAGGGGCGTTATGTCTTTAGTGCATTGGAACAAGAGATTAATTCGATACTGTCAGAGGTTTTTGGATACTATGCTGTTGAGATTGGAGAGCACACCTGTATCCGTACATTGTTGAGTGAATCTCGAATTAAAAATAACATCAGTATTTTTTCACATACCCCATCTAAGGTGAGTGGAAATATGAGTTTGATTGCAGATGCTGAGTTTATTCCCTTAGCCTTTGATAATTTAGACTTAGTTGTGGCAAGCCATGTATTTGAAGGTTCAGAATATCCGCATCAAGTTTTACGAGAGATTGACCGGATTCTTGTTCCAGAAGGGCACTGCTTATTAATTGGTTTTAATCCATTTAGCTACTTGGGTCTGTCAAAAATACTTCGATTAAATAAGTGTTTTCAACGTCAGCAAACATTTCGTAGCATAGGTAAGATGAAGGATTGGCTCAAAGTCCGTGGTTTTGAAATTATTAGTACGCAGACGTATGGTTTTCGTCCTTCGATTGAAAATAAAAAGCTATTTAGCTCATTAGAATTTCTAGAAAAAGCGGGTCAACGGTTTGGTCGAAAACTAGGAAATATATACCTTATTCATGCTAAGAAAACAGAGTTGGCTCAAACACCAATTTCATCATGGAAGTCGAATAAAATATTACGCAGAAAGCCTGCAATTATTGCTGCGTCAAGAGAAGTTTCAAAATAATTTAAGGAAAGTATTTAGTGAGTGACGTTAAACCAGTTGAAATATTTACCGATGGGGCGTGTAGGGGAAATCCAGGCAAAGGGGGGTGGGGCTTATTAATGCGTTATGGTGATACGGAAAAAGAGGCCTATGGTTATGAGAAACAAACAACAAATAATCAGATGGAATTAATGGCTGTTATTCAAGGTTTAGAATCACTAAAACGTCCCTGCGATATAATATTAACAACAGATTCCAAGTATGTAATTCAAGGTATTACAGAGTGGATTGGAGGCTGGAAAGCCAGAGGTTGGAAAACCGCAAGTAAAAAGCCTGTTAAAAATAAAGAACTATGGCAGCGTTTAGACAAAGCAATTGAACCACACAATATTGAATGGAGGTGGGTAAAAGGGCATTCAGGGCATGTGGAAAATGAGAGGGTTGATGCCTTAGCGAATAAGGCAATTGATGAAGCTGGATGACCATTTGTTTAACCAAGGAGGTTGGGTGTAAAATTATACTGGCCACCCACCTTCGAGTTGCTGTTCTTTATTTATATTTTTGCTAAGTAGGCGATTGACGCATGATCTCTGTACGAAAGCACCGTACGTCAATCGCCTACCTAGGAGGCTGTCCGAGAATAGTAAGCCTACTGCGGAAAAGCTGAATTTGGCTAGATTTCCCCTCAATTTTCGTTAAATAGAACAACTATTCGCCTCAAATTGATGAAAAATCTAGCTCAAATCAGCTTTCCCTCGCTACGACTCATATTCTCGGACAGCCTCCTAGGGAACCTCTGATCAAGTCATGAATGATTTTCTTGGAGCTAAAATTCTCCATTTTTTGTTTAAAAACCTCACCAATAGCCTGCTATTCGTTCGCTTTTTAAATAAAAACTGAATAATTTTAGCTCCAAGAAATTTCATCCGACTTAATCAGAGTTTCCTTGGGAATGTGTATAAATAATCAACCTAACTCAGCAACAACGGCTTTTAAACGAGCTGTTGCATCTTCTGCAACTTCATTCATGATTGCATTATCAGCAAGGCTTAAAACAGCCATCGGATCCATGAAATCAAATGTTGTTTGAGAGCCATCTTCTCGAGCGATGATTGTGCAAGGTAACAAAGTTCCAGCTTGAGGAACTTCATCAGTCATTCGCTTAGCCAGCATTGGGTTACATGCGCCTAAAATGCGGTATGCTGTCATATCTTCATCAAGCTTGTTTTTAACAATAGCCTGCACATTGACATCGCTGACAATACCGAGTTTATGGTTATGTAAAGTTGCCTTCAATGTTTCGATGGCTTCATCAATGGGTTGGTCTATACTGGTCGAAAAACAATAATTAGACATATCCTACTCCTACAAAATTAAGGTGGGCAGTGTAGTCGAGTATTACTGGTAATGACATTGATAATGCTCAATATTTGTAATGTCATCACTGATCCCAGAATGGGGTATCATTCTGGCTAGGTTCAATACGTCGAGGGCGTTGCTCTTTTGCGTTAGTTTGAGTCTTTCCAACAACGGCTGTTAAATTTTTATTTCTACCATTTCTGGATACATCAACATTAACCCGTGTCCCGATACGCATTGCTCCAACTTTGTTTCTGACATCGCTAGCGCTTTTTATCCTTCTACCGTTAATATGAGTGATAACATCGCCAGCTTGAAGTCCTGCTAAATCAGCGGGTGATCCGTAAACGACTTCAACGATAACCGCTCCGCGATGATCTGTAACATTTAACGCTTTTGCCAAACGCCTATCTAAGTCTTGAACAACAACACCTAATTGGCCTCGCTCAACCTGTCCAAAATTAACCAATTGATTGACGATATTTTTCATCATATTGACGGGGATGGCAAAGCCTATGCCGACATTACCGCCACCATCACCACCCAAAATAGCGGTATTGATTCCTATAAGTCTGCCTTTTAAATCAACCAATGCGCCGCCAGAATTCCCTGGGTTAATGGATGCATCGGTTTGGATAAAGTCTTCATATTCTTCGATGCCGAGGTCTGTTCGTCCGAGTGCACTAATAATACCAGAGGTTACGGATTGACCTAGTCCATAAGGGTTGCCGATGGCGACAGCAAAATCGCCTACTCGTAGTTTATCTGAATTGCCTAGTGGTAAATCAATCAGCCCTTTCTCTTTGATTTTAATTACAGCAATGTCAGCTCTGGAATCTGTGCCAATGATGCTAGCAGGTGATTTTCGTCCATCATTTAATGTAACGGTAATCTTACTGGCATTGGCTACAACGTGATAGTTGGTGACGATATGACCTTTGCGAGCATCGATGATTACACCTGATCCCGTACCACGAGAGCGACGTTCGCTTGGTATTTTTCCACCAAAAAAATGTTCAAAAATAGGGTCATTAAAAGCGTGCCTTCGTGAGCGGTGTATTCCTTCCGTTGCTATGTTTACAACAGCCGGTGTTGCTTTTTCTAACATTGGAGCAAGAGAAGGCAGGGCTTGTCCGTTAACACTGGAAGGTAGGTTGGCTTGAACGGACTTGAACACACCTAATGCAAGTAGTAATACACTAAATCCGATTGTTATATATTTGATTCTTCTCATATTTGTTTCCAAATGATTATGAATAGGGCGTTTTCTACATAAGGATATTATTTGAGACCTTTATATGAAAGATCTCCATCTATCTTTATGAGCTATTAAGTAGGAGTGTATACACATTTAACAATTTACTGGTCTATTTTCCGCTATTCATTCATTCTCTCAGTCGCGTAGCAGGACTATGCTTCTTCGATAATGAATGAATATCAAAAAATATCCTTCGCAAATTTTGTTAAATTAATTATGCACTCCTACTTACCTTCTCGTGGGTTCCATGATGAAAATGTTTTTTCCATTTCTTTATATGCCTGAATTTCTTTATCCGAGTTTGCTGGTGGGGTATGGATGCGTATCACTATATATTGATTTCCTGCAGGTTTGCCTGCAAGTCCACGACCTTTGAGACGCATTTTTTTACCTGATTGTGTTCCTGCGGGTATTTTAAGTTTAACACTACCACCTAGTGTTGGTGCTGTTAATGTTGTCCCCAGCGCGGCTTCCCAAGGAGATACAGGAACTTCAACTGTAATATCTTTGCCCTTGAGTTTAAACTGTTTGTGAGGATTTATCTGGATTTTAAGCAGGAGATCGCCACCATTGGAACCTTTTCCTGATAGGCGAATTTTTTTACCGTCTTCAATGCCTGCAGGGATTTTAACTTGAATATTCCCCCCATTCGGTAAGCGAATGGATTTACTTGCACCGTGAAATACATCCTCTAGGTTAACACTTATACTGGCATTTTGATTTTGAGGTTTTTTGGACGAAAAGCCGCCACCAGATTGTCCACCAAATAAATCTTCGAAGATACTGGAGTTGCCACCACCGCCTCCAAAACCACCGAAGCCACCGAAACCACCGCCAAATGGATTGCCAGATTGTTGTTGTCTCCTCCAACCTTGTGATGATTGGCGCTGTTGATTCCAAGCAGAGCCAAAACTATCGTATTCAGCACGTTTTTCTTTATCACCGAGTACATCATAAGCTTCATTAGCTTCCTTAAAGCGAGCTTCGGCATTGTTTTCCTTGCTTACATCAGGGTGGTATTTTTTAGCAAGGCGGCGGTATGCCTTTTTAATTTCTTTTTCTGTCGCAGTGCGGCTTACGCCCAGTATTTTGTAATAATCTTTGTTGCTCATAGCCGTGGTAGTATCGTTGATGTAGAAATAGATGGACTAATTATGGAGCTTAATGTTTGTGAATCAAGCCGTTATTCCAAATTCTGGATTTGCTCTCGCATTTGTTCGATTAATACCTTTAAATCAACAGCAGATTGAGTGGTTTGGGCA
>JALVRY010000228.1 GCA_027024625.1 Thiotrichaceae bacterium | reverse complement strand
CTATAAAATCTCTCAATAGAATAACTATTACTCGATTTTCTATCAAAAAATGAACAAATTTTTCCTCTCAGGAAATTCAACCCGACTTAATCAGAGTTTCCTAAAGCAAAGCATCCTGAAATGTAAGAATTTTTCATACATACTCTACACACAGCTCAATGAAGTGTAAAACTAACAAAACTCGCGTAATCTAACAATTGTCAAGGCATTGAGCAAGATAAAGAGACAAACAGTTATAATTAAATCGTTATATCTATTTATTTTGAAAAATATAGTTACATTTCTCATCATTTCATTGCAATAGCTTGACAGTCACGAGGTGACTTTTTAGCATGTCGCCTTCTTTATAAATAATACAGGCAACTCTACTGGATTGTAGTCTTAAACTGAGCCAGAAGTATCTTTACTTTTAGCCAAGCTAAGCATCAAATTAGTAGCAACGCCTAATGTGTCGATGGATTATTCTGAAATTAGCCAATTGGTCGCTGATGATATGCAAGCGGTCAATCAACTGATTCTAAAACGACTTCACTCTGAAGTCGTTTTAGTCAACCAGTTAGGCAAATACATCATAAAAAGTGGCGGTAAACGTATTCGTCCCATGCTTGCACTACAAGTTGCAAAAGCCTGCAATTACCAAGGCCATAAACACATTGATGTTGCCGCAATAATAGAATTTATCCATACAGCGACATTATTACACGACGACGTTGTCGATAAGTCATCACTACGTCGCGGTAAAGACACCGCCAATCAAGTTTGGGGAAATCAGGCAGCCGTATTGGTTGGTGACTTCCTCTATTCCCGCTCTTTTGAAATGATGGTAGATGTTGGTAGCATGCGCGTTATGGAAATTCTATCCAGCACAACCAACACCATTGCAGAAGGCGAAGTACTACAGTTACTAAACTGTCATGATGCAAGTACAACAGAAGAGCAGTACATGGATGTTATACACTCTAAAACAGCCAAGCTATTTGAAGCTGCCTCACAACTAGGAGCCGTTTTAGCAGGAAGCTCTGAAAGACAAGAGCAACATCTAGCAAAATATGGAATGCACCTAGGTACTGCTTTTCAACTTATTGACGATGTAATGGATTACCAAGCCTCAGCAGAAGAGATGGGGAAGAATGTAGGTGATGACTTAGCTGAAGGAAAGCCAACCCTTCCCCTGATTATTGCACTCCAACGCAGCAGTCGCAGTGAAGCACAAATTATTCGAGATGCAATTGAAAATGGTGGGCTTGAAAATATTGACAATATTTTACAAACTATACACAAGACCAATGCACTTGATTACACCATTGATGTTGCAAAAAATGAAGTAAAACTCGCCATATCCCAACTTGATTGTTTAAACAATAGTCCGTATAAATCAGCTTTAGAAGCTTTATCATGGATGTGTATTGAACGCACAACATAAACTTTTTAATACAAATAATTTAGATCAATATTCTTAATGAACCTCTAAATGCCACCTGAAACCACAAATTCAGGTTTTATCCAGCTGAACAACGCTTTCAACTTGATAAAAGGTTCTTTGAATCACTGTAAGTAGAATATTTATCGTAGCAAAATATAGGTAACCAATATGTTAAGAATTAGTGCTCTCATTTATACCGTCGCATCTATCTCTGTCGTCGTATTAATGGCAATGCGTACAGCACCTGTAGATATTCCAACTACAGAAAATGCAACAACGCAAAATCAAGCTCATTCTGCTAGTACAACACCAGCAGATAATAAAAGCACGATGGGGGAACAAGCAAATACTAGCAGCGCCACCACGGCAACGGATGGCGAAAATACTACTGAAGCACAAGGAAGTACTAACAATGACTCTACGACAGCAGTAGCAACACCTGCTAACAATGAAAAAACCACTGAGAATCCCTCAGATGCTGAAGCAAACCCAGCAAATAGCACCTCAGCAGAGACAACATCCTCTCAAACTTCCACAGAGCAAAATACAAATTCAGTAGACTCTACCACCACCACTTCACCTAACATTGATAACAAGACATCAGAAACTGTAGAAACAACACCATCGCAAGCAGTAGAAAATGCCGCAGAAAAAGAGCAACAAAACAAAGCAATGCAGAGCACAACAGAACCAGCGACATCAGAACAAACAACTAATACCGCAGTAATTGATAATACCCCACAAGAACCAACTCATAGCTCTTCTGACGCAGCCAATCAATCACCTAATACAGCAGAACAACAACAGGATACTGAAGCAACATCTTCTAACGTAATCGACACCCCTCTGGATACATCACCAAGTGCCGTAAAAAAAAAGTGAAGTAAACTCAGTAGAGGATAATAATCAATTATCCTCTCAAGCCCAGCTTCACTTTCCTGATGTTTCTAGCGACCCTCTCTTAACACCGAGTACGGACATTACGGATAGTACCTCAAATACCTCTGCTACCACCTCCCCTCAAGAAATATCAGTTAGCATACTCAAAGCAGACAACCCACGTGGAAGTATTATTTTACTCAATGGATGCCAATCTCAAGCAAAACATTCAGCACTAATTACAAGCTTATCTTCGGGGCTTATTGAAAAAGGCTGGAATACTTTACTCATACACCTCCCTAACGCTTCAAACTATACAACAGCCATCAGCAAAGGCATTCAAAGTGCAAAAAAACTATCAGGATCTAGTATTGTTTTATTGGGTCATCAGTGTGATGGGAAAGCAGTTCTTGATCAAGCAACACGGGAAAACAACGCTGACATATCTGCATACATCACCTTGAGCTTAGATTCAAAGCCTAGCAATACAGCATCAAAACTCAATGCTCCCTTACTTGATGTACACGGCACTGAAAATAAGCCCAGTAGCACTAACAACGATCAGTGGCTAAAAACGATTGAAAAGTCAGGAGGTAGACGAATGGAACTACCTATGGCAGATGATTATTACAGCGGACAAGAAAATAACTTAATTTTCCTCATCGCCAATTGGCTTAGAGCCCAATAAAAAAAGCCCCGTATGTTTGAAGTATACGGGGCTTTCTTGATACGCCAGAATCTCTATATAAGTGCCAGTTTAACTATTCGTCATTAGAGAACGATTAACTCGACCAAATCCTGCAAGGTGTCTATTCCAGAAACCATTTCCCACTTTAGTTATCTCCACTGTTTTTCCCTTACGAGGAGCATGGATAAATTTACCATTACCTAAATATATCCCCACATGCGTAATCCCTTTTCTTTTACCTGTATTTCTGAAAAATACAAGATCACCTGTTCTCGCCTGCTGAGTGGGAATTCTTCTAGTTGACGCATACTGCTGAGATGCAGTCCTAGGAAGTTTTAATTTATTAATTTTATATGAATATTGAACCAAACCACTACAATCAAAGCCAGACGGTGTCGTTCCACCCCACACATACGGGATATTTAATTGCTTCTTCGCGATCCATGCTGCTCGATCCGCTTTTGTTATTTTCTTTATTTTAGCTTTTTGAATTCTTTTAACAGAAGCCTTCTTAATCTGAGGTTTATGAATACTTTTCTTTACATAATTCACTTTTTGTATCTTGTGCGGTTGGGGAGCCGCTGCTTTCGTTTGCATTGTACTTCCACACCCTGTTAACAAAAGTGAAGACAGGGAGAACATCCCCAGACCAATGCATTTTGCACTTCTTAATTTGATCATACTAGGAAACCTTTGGTGTTAAATTAAAAGTAAACTGAGTCACAAAAATAAACTTTGCACCCAATCCAATATTATTGTTGTTATATATCCAAACTGATCCGTGTTCATTAGGTGTAGCAAAAGTACAATTTGACTTAGCTTTATGCAAGCAACTAGGTCAATATTCACCCACTGAAAGCCAATATTTATTATCAAAATGCCACATATCATACACTTGTTGCTTTTATACAACAGCTATATAATCAAACACTTATTGCTCACCCATAATATACTTCGTACCAACAATCCTCTCCTCTCACTATAATTTAATAGCACCATAATAAATAAAAACTGAATCTATCGATAAACGGTCATCAATTTCCTTATTAACGCACCTTTAGTACTTCTATGACTGATTTAATCAATAAACTCAATTCTTTTTCAGAGATAATAAATGGTGGCATAATGTAAACCAATTTGCCAAATGGTCTTAACCAAACACCCTTACTGACAAACTGCTCCTGAATCACTGCCATATTTACAGCTTGCTTTAACTCAACAACACCTATTGCCCCCTTAACACGCACATCTTGCACATTTGGATAAGTTAAACATTCAGCTAAACCATGCAGCAACTGCTTTTCAATTGAGAGGACTCGTTGTTGCCAAGGTGATTTTAATAACAAATCAATACTTGCACAGGCCACACTGCACGCCAATGGGTTTGCCATATAGGTCGGTCCATGCATCAATGCACTCTCTCCAATTCCCCTTGCAACACGAGATGTTGTTATTGTTGCAGCAAGCGTCATATACCCTCCTGTTAGAGCCTTCCCAATACAAAGAATATCTGGAGTCACGCCAGCCTGCTCATAGGCAAATAGGCTACCTGTACGCCCGAAGCCCGTGGCAATTTCATCTAAAATTAGTAACACATCATATTGATCACACAAAAGTCGAATTTGCCGCAAATATTCAGGACAATAGAAACGCATCCCTCCTGCGCCCTGAACTATCGGCTCAATAATAACGGCCGCAATTTCTGCATGATGCTGTCTAATCAATCGCCTAAAATCACCTAAAGTCGCCTCATTAGGAATATCATCATCACATACTGGGGGTTGAGAAAAAAAATGTTTTGGTAGAATACCGCTAAACAAACCATGCATCCCATTAACAGGATCACAAACCGCCATCGCTCCAAATGTATCACCATGATAGCCATTGCGAACTGTTAGTAATTTTTGTTTCTTTTCAATACCTTGGACAAACCAATACTGGATTGCCATCTTGATGGCCACCTCAACCGATACTGAGCCAGAATCAGCTAAAAATACATGTTGCAATGGTTCTGCTGTAATATTTATTAATTTTTCACTTAGTTCAATTGCTGGCTGATGTGTTAAACCACCAAACATCACATGTGCCATTGACTCAAGCTGCTTAGTAATTGCCGCATTTAAAACAGGGTGATTGTAACCATGAATTGCCGCCCACCAAGATGACATACCATCTACTAACTTTCTCCCATCAGCCAGTTCTAGGTAGACA
>JALVRY010000227.1 GCA_027024625.1 Thiotrichaceae bacterium | reverse complement strand
AAGAACAACAAATACAAGCCCAACAACAATAACAGCTTTTAAAAGCCGATCGCGTAGTTCAATAAGGTGAGATAAAAAACCACTAGGCTCGCTCTTATTTGCATCCGTTTTTTTAGTAGAGCTTGATGCTTCTGGTGGTATTGAGCTGTCGTTGGGGTCTATCATTGCTTTTTATTATCTATGGATGCTTTAGCCTCGTCCATACTGGAAGATACTTGGTCGCTAGCTTCATGCATCTGTTTGCTAACATCATCTTTAGTACTTTGCATCATATCGCGCAACTCACTAATCTCTTCTTTTTGCTTAACCAGCATATTTTGAAGCTCATCGGCACGTAGCTCTTTTTCAATATCTTCGCGTGTCGTGGCAATAAAGGCCTTCATTTTGCCAATCATACGGCCTGCTTTTGCTGCAACGCCAGGCAAACGTTCGGGGCCGACAACCATCAAAGTGATGATACCGACAATCAAAAGTTCTAAAAAGCCCGAGTCGAACATAGCTACTAATTAAGATTTCGTACTATCTTTCACTTTAGACACGGCATCAATCACATCATCTTTAGCATCACTAATGGCTTCTTTTTTTGCATTCTTGGTCTCGGCAACTTCATTCTCGCCACTCTTCATTGAGTCTTTAAAGTTTTTAACCGCACCACCTAAGTCACCACCTGCATTGCGAAGGCGCTTAGTGCCAAAAATAACAACGACAATGACTAAGATTATTAATAAAGACCAAGGGCTAATACCACCTAAACCAAATCCGTAAATCATAATATTTCTCTCTTTGTTTGTTTTATTTGCTTCTACTGGCTTTCTCTTCTAAGCCTGACGTTCCAAAACGACGCTCCAACTCTTTTAAAACATCGTCTGGGTGTAAATTCTGTTGTGCTAATAATACTAGGGTATGAAACCATAAGTCAGCAACTTCATAGACTATTTTATTACGCTTTTGTTGATCTGCCTCAGCATCTTTTGCTGCCATAACTACTTCAGTAGCTTCTTCTCCTACTTTTTTGAGAATGGCATCAAGGCCTTTATTATACAATGATGCAACGTATGAACTGTCGGCTTTTGCTGACTTCCGTTCTTCTAGTATTTTAGCGACTTCTGTTAATGTGTTACTCATATAATAAGTCCCTATATTCTCATTTCAATGCCTTGATCTGACATATATTCTTTTGCTTCACCAACTGTATATTCATTAAAGTGAAAAATACTTGCGGCTAAAACCGCATCAGCCCCTGCTTTTAGCACACCATCAGCAAGGTGTTGAAGATTACCAACACCACCAGAAGCAATCACAGGAATATTCACCGCATCTACAATAGCCTTAGTAAGCGGGATATTAAAGCCGGACTTTGTTCCATCTTTGTCCATGCTGGTGACCAGAAGTTCACCTGCGCCGTAATCAGCCATTTTCTTTGCCCATTCTACCGCATCAATCCCCGTATCATTACGCCCGCCATGAGTGAAAATATCCCAGCGATCTGGCTCGCCTTCTTTGCTCACTTTTTTAGCATCTATCGCCACCACAATACATTGTGATCCGTAATATTCAGCCGCCTCTTTAACTAACTCGGGGTTATGAATCGCCGCCGTATTAATCGCCACTTTATCAGCA
>JALVRY010000226.1 GCA_027024625.1 Thiotrichaceae bacterium | reverse complement strand
GGCTTAAACTGTGCATTGCACCCAAACCTTTTTGGAAGGCTGTTGCCCCCATGGTTGAGGCAATCATCATTTGAGAACGGGCAATTAAATCCGTGCCATCATTAACTGCATCAGGTAAAAAGTCTTTTACTAACTGCATACCTTTAAGAGCAATACCCTCAGCCATTGGGTGATAAAAGGGTGAGAAGTAAGCTTCCATATTATGAGAAAGTGCATCCATACCAACCCAAGCAGTTATATTCTGGGGCAGACCTATCGTAAGTTCGGGATCGCAGATTACTTTTGCAGGAAGCATATTAGCGTGGAAGATAATTTTTTTGGTATGGTCACGTTCGTCGGTAATTACAGATGCACGCCCTACTTCTGAACCTGTACCCGATGTCGTTGGTACGGCAACTACTGGCGCCATACCTTCAATATTTACACGTGTAGACCAGTCTTCTTTATCTTCAAAATCCCACAATGGGCGATTTTGTCCAACCATTAGGGCAACGGCTTTTGCTACATCAAGCGCGCTACCACCACCAAAAGCAATAACACCATCGTGTGAGCCTTCTTTGTAGACAGCCACACCATCATCTACATTTTTACCTATCGGATTTGCTTGAATATCGCTAAATACCGCACAATCCATATTTGCATTTTTACAAATGTCTACAGCTTGAGTGACGATGGGTAAGCTAGCTATTCCCTGATCAGTTATTAAAAGGGGTTTTTTTATTCCTAATTCGTTACAAGCATCTGCTAGTTCGCTGATTCTTCCACAGCCGAAACGAATGGCAGTTGGGTAATTCCAGTTACCTGTAAGATTTTCAATAGTCATATTATTTTCTCTTTAAAGCTTTGTTCTTAAATGGAAAGACTTTGGACGTGTAAGTGACTCATAACCCATGCTGGATAAAGTACAACCACGTCCAGAGTTTTTAACTCCAACCCATGCAAGTTGTGGATCAAGATAATCACAGCGATTCATAAAGCAAGTACCTGTTTCTAATTCATCAGCAAGGTCTAGTGCTTTATTTTTGTTTTGTGTCCAGATTGAAGCGGTTAAACCATATTCACTGTCATTCATTAATTGCAGTGCTTCTTCATCGCTCTCTACTGCTTGAATACCAACAACGGGACCAAAACTTTCTTGAGTCATAATTCGCATAGAATGATCTACATCAATGAGAACTTGTGGTGCTAAGTAGGCTGTATCACCCACATCGGCAGGGAATTTACTAGAATCGATTAATGGGGTTGCACCATCATTAATTGCATCATTAATTTGTTCACGGACAAAATAAGCAGCACTACTTTTAACCATAGGGCCAAGCGTGGTTGCTTCATCCATCGGGTCGCCAAGCACATAGCCTTCAACTAATTTCTTAAAGCCTTCAACAAAAGAAGCAAACACATCCTTATGTACATAAATACGTTCGACACCACAGCATGATTGACCAGAATTGAAGTAAACACCATCGACTAGGTTTTCAACACTAAAGGAAATATCTGCATCGGCGCGCACATAAGCAGGGTCTTTTCCACCTAGTTCTAGTCCTACACCTTTAAACAAACCTGATGCTGACGCTTCAATGGCTTCACCACCTGCGACAGAACCCGTAAAGGCTACGTAGTTGAT
>JALVRY010000225.1 GCA_027024625.1 Thiotrichaceae bacterium | reverse complement strand
TCGCCAAGTAGCTGGGTGAGTTTGCCTTTGTTAAGGAGTGATTGCATTGCCATATCAGTCAAAATCAATCAGTGCAGGCAACATTTCTTGTATTTTTTGCCACTGCCACACGGACAAGGGTCATTGCGACCTACTTTGGGTTGCTCACGGATAAAAGTCTGTTCCTGCTTGTAACGTCTGTCATTCTGTTTATATAGCTGATTGACTTTTAACGGAATGCTGTCCATATAATCTCTAAGAATTGAATCAGTCATTATTTCCTTTAGCTTTTCCCCATCTTCTACAGCAAAAGGGATTACCAGCTCTAATAACTCCTGAAGTAGCTTGTCATCCTTATAATCCGGGCTTATCCAGAGCTTATAACCACGCCAAAAACCCTCGCACCAATCATCGAGAACAGGAAAGGTTTTACCCTCTACCTGGTATTCGAGAAACAGGGGTTCGAATTCGCCACTTTGAAGCCCATATATAACCTGGTTATAATGCCACATAAAAAGATTCATCTGCTTTTGAACCAATTCAATACTGTCAAACTCGGGCATTTCCTTGCCACCCCAGATAGCCTGCATCCATTGGCTTGGCTTGATTAAACTGGGTGCACACAATATGGCGGCAAAAAAGCCATCAAGCTCCGAGGAGCTAAGCACAGAGTCATCACCTCCATAAGCAAGAAGCATATCGTCTATTTGCTCAAACTCATTCGGCTCATCAAGATTTTCCAGGGTATCCAAGTTCTCCAGTAGTGACTCAATATTTTTCTTTTCTTCTAGCGCTAAATAGTCAGGTTTTGGTGTATCACGTTTATCACGTAAACCCAGTTCTATTTCTACATCTTCCAAATCACCATTGATCACCAAATCAACATCAGCTGTTTCAAACAGCAAAGCGATGTCATCAATCATTTCTTTTGCCTTTAGATCAATCAAACGTCCTATTAACAAACCATTTAACGAATCAGCCTTTTTATCAGGTTTGCTAATATACTGTTTATATTTATCCAGTACCCTTTGCCTTGTGTCAGGATGATGAATAACAATTTCAGCCAGCCCATCCATTGCCATGACGCGTGCAAATTCCTTGTAACGCTTATCATTCATATACCTGACCAGCGGTTCGATTGCCTCCTCACCGATCATGCCCATTACCACACTTAATTCCGGAATCGCCCAATCATCATAAGACAATTCTGAAAATTGCTTTAATAAAGGCTCTATTGCCCTGGGGCTTTTTATCTGACCAAGCGCCCGCCAGGCATGCAGTGCAGACCAGTCATTGTGGGTATCTTCGATTATTTTTAACAAGGCAGGCACATCATCTTCACTTAAACCAAGCTCAAGATAATTCTGCCATTCATCACCATGTCTGACTTCACCGAAGGATTTTATTTTTTCAATTTTACTGCTCATAACTGTTATTTCCTCCCTTATTGAGACCTTTGCACAAGAGTATGGCGAGAGAAAAATCAATGCAATTTTTCTGAATATTTGTAGATTTGAGGGTAATTTAGCGACTGCTTGCAGAACTTATACTTTAAGGAACATCTGAATAACCTAGATGAAATTCTGTAAGTCTCTAAGGCATCATATCCTAGGCGCGCTTTGAAATGAATGCTACTTTTTTGGCAT
>JALVRY010000224.1 GCA_027024625.1 Thiotrichaceae bacterium | reverse complement strand
CTGTTACCGCAATGGTTGGTGCACCTGCATCTAAAGCTCCTTTATGGCTAAAGCCATCCACACCAAGAGCTAACCCACTGGTGATGCAAAAACCTGATGCTCCTAAATGCTTGGCAAAACTATAAGCTAAATCTCGCCCACTTTGAGTTGGATTACGACTGCCAACTATCGCTAACTGTGGATCACGCAGTAAATTAGGATCACCATTCACAAAAAGCAGTGGCGGTGGTGATGGAATTTCACGGAGCAAACTAGGATAAATAGGGTCATCCAAAGTGATGATATGATGCCTATCGTGAGCCTCCAACCAATCCATATCGGCATGGATATAATCACTTGATGCTTTACGAAGATTGTTTAACGTGCGGTTATTAATACCTGCTTGCAATAGTTCATCATTAGATGCTCGCTTTGCAGCATCTAACACCTTACTGACAGAACCAAAATGCTGAAGCAATGATTGAAATGCTTTTGGCCCGACACCTGAAATTTTATGTAAGGTCAACCAATCTTCAATATTTGCCACAAATGCCTCTAAGGATTACCAATCTTATCTCCATTTCGGATTGCTCTTTCTGAATCAACGATTAGACCAAAGCTAACCGAATCTGTCACTTTGTAAATAACCATTGTGCCGATTCGCTCAGGTGGTAGCTCAACTTGCGTATCAAAACTCGGCAATGGTGGAGCATTCTTTGTTAAGAATGGTAGGTTGATGGGATATTTCTGCATACGTGCTTTAATCGCTGCATCAGCTTTTGCTTTTTCCTCAACATCTAACACTGTTCTACCGTTTGAATAAATTCCCAGCGTATGACCGACTTCGATGCCTTGGTGCTTACCTCGGTTAATTACCGCTATCATATGCTGCCCACTAATCGCATGAGCATCATATAAAGACATAACAGTACCACGTACTCTTATATCTGGATCATGAATTGGTACATTTAATCCATGTGTTTCATCTTTGGGTCTAAAGAGTTTATCTCCCTTACGCACCTCACGCCTCGCACTGATAATACTCGCTGTTGTGAGTGGTGTACCCCTGCGTTCAACACGGGCATAGGCCATATAATCCACTTCAAAGCCTAAGCTTCGTTTGGTTTCTGGGTCTATTAACTCTTTCAATTTGTGGAAGATACCGTAGCGATCCCCTTCTGCCGCATGTAGACGTTTGATATAAATCTTTTCACCTTCAATAATCAAATTATGATCATCTTGTGAACCAACAATATAAGGAGCATTGTCAATTGTTCGCTTATCTAACACGCGAGGCCAAGCTAAAAATGGAATTAAGCTAGAGACAGGCTCATGCCGTTTGCCGTAGTCTACGCGAATACGAGGAACTAATTTCCCATCATCATCCTTTACAAATACAAGGTACAGCACATCTCCCGGAAAAATAAGATGCGGATTTTTAATCTCTTGATTTTTATCCCAAATTTCAGGCCAATACCAAGGTTTAACTAAAAACTTTTTGGAAATACCCCACAGAGTGTCACCTTTTTTTACAATATATTTCTTAGGGGCTGTGGGCTGAATTTCTATTTTCTTATGAGCACGACGTGCAACTTTCTTTGGTGGCGCACCGTAATAACTATCATAATGCCCTTTTGGGTAAATTCGCTCATCAACTTGGGTACAAGCCGTTAACGCCGAAATTGAAACAAATATTGTTGTGCTAAGAAAAAATGCACGACTAAATACATTGTATTGTGTACCCATAACTCATACCTTTATTTTTATTGTTTTTAGCATCACCAAAGCGTATGGGGTAGGCTTTATGTGAAGTAATAGAGATTCCTCTGATTTCGGTTATAATAAATCGACTGAAGACCTTATGCATAAAATTCTGAACAAACGGTAGTCATGGCAATTTTAGATATTTTACATTACCCCGATACTCGCTTGCGCACTAAAGCAGCCCCTGTTGAACACGTTGATGATAAGCTTAAACAACTTATCGATGACATGTTTGAAACCATGTACGATGCTCCTGGCATTGGTTTGGCGGCAACACAAGTGAACGTACACAAGCAACTGGTTGTCATTGACATCTCCAAAAGCAAAGACGAACCCTTATGCTTTATCAATCCTGAGTTGATAGAACTTAATGGTGAAAAAATCAGCGAGGAAGGCTGTTTATCGGTACCTGAATATTTTGCCGACATAAAACGAGCCGAATCAATCAAAGTAAGAGCTTTAGATTGCACAGGCAAAGAATTTGAGCTAGAAACCGATGGTTTATTAGCACTTTGTATTCAACACGAAATTGATCACCTTAACGGTAAATTATTTGTTGACTACCTATCACCATTGAAACAACAGCGTGTTAAGAAGAAAATGAAGAAGATGTTTAAGAGGCTGTAATAATATTATGGGATAAGCTTTAGGAACTATTATTTAATGGTAGTGGCTCTTAATTTTCTGCCAATCTTTGCAAGTTTTATATCTTTTAGTGAGTGGTTTCTTCATTGCCTTTAATACTAAATCAAAGGCCTTCTTGCAGCATTTCAGTTTCAGGTAAACACCAGTATCAGGGTGCTTTTCTCCCAACTTTTATTCATTTCAAAAGTATTACCTGAATCAAATCTAATTAGGGCTACCACCCTCCAATAAACAAGCATTAATCAATGTTCCTTGAATACTTAGTCGAGTTTGCGATAATGATGACCTATGAAACAACTTCTTAATTATGCAGTGGCTCAAGAGAACGATAATGAATAATAAAAAACTACGTATCATCTATGCAGGAACACCTGATTTTTCTGTTCCTGCTTTGCAGGCATTGATTGATTCTGAACACGAAGTTGTTGCGGTTTATACACAGCCTGATCGTCCTGCTGGGCGTGGTCGTAAGATTCGCTTTGGTCCTGTCAAACAACTAGCTGTTGATAATAATATCCCTGTTGAGCAAACCGTCACGCTAAAAACAGAGGAAGAACAACAAAAACTGCGTGATTATCAACCTGATCTTATGGTGGTCGCTGCGTATAGCCTTATCTTGCCACAAGCTGTTTTAGATACGCCAAGCTATGGCTGCTTAAATATTCATGCTTCATTATTACCGCGTTGGCGTGGTGCGGCTCCTATTCATCGAGCAATCCAAGCGGGGGACACTGAAACAGGTGTTACCATTATGCAAATGGCAGCCGGTTTAGATACGGGCGACATATTACATAAAATCACTATCCCCATTACTGCAACAGATGGTGGACAAAGTATTCATGACAAACTTTCTGCCGAGGGTGCAACTGGCTTGATGACCGTTATTGATCAAATCATTAATGATGAGCTTCAGCCAGAAGTTCAAAATGATGAACTTGCAAACTATGCTCATAAACTGAGTAAAGCAGAAGGGGAAATTGATTGGAATAAATCTGCCAAAGAAATCGACTGTTTAATTCGTGCTTTTGATGCATGGCCTACAGCCTATACGCTCTACCGTGGCAAACCGTTAAAGTTATTGGCGTCCACTGTTGTCGAGAATAATAGCCAAGCAACAGCGGGTGAAGTAATCAACGAAAGCAAGGACGGCATTGATATTGCAACCGGCGAGGGAGCAGTAAGAATCACTCGCTTACAAGTGCCAGGCGGCAAAAAACTCAATGCTCGTGATTTTCTAAACGCCAAGTCATTACTGGGTGAGACCTTCCCTAACTAAGATGCTAACTTCTGACCCCCGCTTTATCGCAACAAAATGCTTGCAACGTGTTATTTATCACGGTGATTCATTGTCTGACGTCTTACAGGATAGCAACGTGCAATCGTCAGAAGATAAAGCACTCATTCAAGACTTATGCTTTGGTAATTTACGGCATTTTGAAACGATCAACGCCCTATTAGAACAGCTATTAGTTAAGCCCTTAAAGCAAAAAGACAAAGATTTAGAATGCTTAATTCGCATTGGCTTGTATCAACTCATTTATCAACGTACACCTGATCATGCTGCTGTTAACGAAACGGTTGCAGTAACGAAGAAGTTAAAAAAGAAATGGAGTCGAGCCTTAATTAATGGAATTTTACGCGGCTTTTTGCGTGATAAGGAGAAACTATTAACTCATGCTAAAAAAGTCAGTATTCATGCCCTACCCATTTGGCTAATTAAACGCATTAAAAAGGCATGGCCTGATGACTGGAAGCAAATTGCTGCTAACAGTAATAAAAAAGCCCCCATGAGTTTACGCGTGAACCTTAGTCAAAATACCCGCGAAGCTTATCTCAAACAACTAGCTGAGCTTGATATCCAAGCCGAGTGTGTCCCTCTAAGCCAAACCGCAATTCAGCTTGTAAAACCCGTTAATGTGTATGATTTACCTGCATTCGATAAGGGGGCAGTATCAGTGCAAGATACCGCCGCTCAATTTGCTGCTCAATTATTGAATTGCCAAGCAGGAATGCGAATATTAGATGCTTGTGCTGCACCCGGCGGGAAAACAGGGCATATCCTCGAGTCAGCCAAACAGCTAACTGTAACCGCTGTCGATAATAAGGAGAGCAGACTAAAACGTGTTGATGAAAATCTTCGACGTTTAAATCAAACTGCCAAATTGATTAGTGCCGATGTTGCAGATACTAAAGCATGGTGGGATGGTCAATTATTTGATCGTATTTTACTTGATGCGCCTTGTTCAGCGACAGGCGTGATTCGTCGTCATCCTGATATAAAGCTTTTACGAAAAGACAGTGATATTGCTGTATTACAAAAATTACAGGCTCATATCCTCAAATCATTATGGCCTTTACTAAAATCAGGTGGAAAATTGCTCTATGCCACTTGTTCTATATTGCCCGATGAAAATGAGAAACAAATTGAAGCATTTATTAACCAGCACAATGATGCAAAACTTTGTATGATAGAGGCTAATTGGGGTCGTGCTTGTCAATATGGTAGACAAATATTGTCTGGTCAAGACGACATGGATGGTTTTTACTACGCTTTACTAGAAAAGGAAATCGGCAATTAATACCACAGGCATTAATTTTACAAATAGAGTTCTATTGATACTGCTCATGGTGTCTTCGACTTTGTATCCCACGCTTCTTTTTTCCGATGAAGGAAGGATTGGCTTTGAGCATTTTAGTCTCAAAGAATCAGGTGAACGTAGCTATCTACTAAATACCCAATTACGTTATCAGCTCACCGATTATTTACGGGATGGTCTGCGTGATGGAATCAATATTATTAGTGAGATTGACATACGTCTCGTAAAAGATCGCGCATGGTGGTGGGACAAAAACAAA
>JALVRY010000223.1 GCA_027024625.1 Thiotrichaceae bacterium | reverse complement strand
ACTTCCAGCAGCAGATATCACGTAATGACATTCCAGTATTAGTTGATTTCTGGGCATCCTGGTGTGGGCCCTGTAAAATGATGGCACCGGCATTTCAACAGGCCACTGAGCAATTGGAACCCGAAGCTCGTCTGGCCAAGTTGAATACAGAAACAGCCCAGCAAGTAGCTGCCCAGTATGGTATAAGAAGTATCCCCACAATGATATTATTTAAAAATGGACAGGAGATTGCTCGACAATCGGGTGCCATGGGAGCTTCGGATATTGTTAACTGGACTAAATCACAGCTTCACTAATGAAATTAGAGCAAAATTTACTATACTAAAGGAGAAAATGATTTTTCTGGAGGTACAGGTATGCCGAAGTTTATTGAACACCCACTTTTTCAACTGTTAAGAGAGAGCAAAGTTGAGGAGTTTAATCGTCGCCGCGAGGCAGGTGAAGACGTTGATTTAACGGATTGTGATTTTCGGAACTGTGATTTGCGCGGCCTGAATGCTGATAACCTCAATCTTGCTGGAGCCTATTTCCGTGGAGCGGATATTCGTGGTATTGATTTTAGAAATTCACGATTGGCAGGTGCGAGCCTGGCCTCTGCTCAAATTTCGGGTTGTTATTTCCCCAAGACCCTGTCCGCTGCAGAAATTGACCTGTCAGTCACCCATGGTACCCGATTAAGACACGAACACTAGGAGAACCTTAATACTCTGACGGCTGCCAGATATCAAAGTACTCTATTCAGTTTTGGCCTGCTTTGGCTATGTCTCTGACCGTGTTAGTTGAATTTCCTGCTAAATTCTTTTTGATTAGTGGTTTGATTTCGCTTGTCCCTTCCTCTTTGGGTTACAAATAGGTAAGATGTTATTCCAGAAGAATCACAATAATAATTTCACTGGAGACACTCTTGGACTCAATTAATCATTTTTTCCTTTGGCTGGATCAATACCTGGGTTCGGCTTCCTATTTCCCCATTGTTCTTATCGGTGTGGGTTTATTTTTCACTTTTTATCTTAAGTATTGAGATCGCATCCATGGCAGTACAGCCTGCAAGACCAAAAAGTAGCATCTCCATAGGGCTGGGTGCCTGATCAAATCCGCCCACCTCTTCTCTCTGGTCCATGAGCACCGCATGTCCTGTACTGCCATAAGCTACAAGCTGGAGGCCATCAATTTGTTTTACCGCGCCTTTAATGATCTGTCCCATAGTTTTCCTCCTTTCCAAAAAATTCTACTAAAAAAGTAGGAAAAATACAAGTTTTTTCTTTATACCCCTGCTTTTTATATGATAAAATGCAAAGGAATTTGAGCGGTAAGGAAGCGGAGGAGCGGATGAAGAAAATAGCGGTTTTTGGAGCTGGCTATGTGGGACTGGTTACCGCCCTTGGTTTTGCAAAATTGGGGCATAGAGTTTTTGCTGTAGATAAAGATAAAGATAAAATAGAGAAGTTACGAAAAGGGACTGCTCCCTTTTACGAACCAGGTTTGCAGGAACTTCTTGATGAGACTTTAAAAAGCGGAAAAGTTTCCTTTCATCTGGACGGTGAGGAACCCCTTCGAATGGCAGAAGTGGTTTTTATCTGTGTTGGAACCCCTTCTTTACCCGACGGTCGGGCAGATCTTTCTCAGGTGGAAGAGGTAGCCA
>JALVRY010000222.1:1815-5295 GCA_027024625.1 Thiotrichaceae bacterium | reverse complement strand
GTAGTAGAACAATGCAGGAGCAATTGTCGAGATAAACACAGATAAAAAGCTTGTCTTTATTAGCACGATGCGAAGCTTGTGCTTTTAAAATCCCATTTTTTGGGAATAGCGATAAGTTTGGGCGACTTTTTCTTTGGTTCGTTTCTTTTATTCGGCTCATCCATGAGCCTCACCCTTCGGGCTTGCGTGAAAAATTGTTCCTGACAATTTTTTGATCGAATAAAAGAAATGAACTCGCAGCCTGACTCCTTTTTTCAATAAAATTACTAAAAGTTCAAGGCTATGAAACCGCGTTGATAGTTGTAGTGTGTAACATCAGTTAAGGAAACCCTGATTAAGTCGGGTCGAATTTCCTGAGAGGAAAAATTTGTTCATTTTTTGATAGAAAATCGAGTAATAGTTATTCTATTGGGAGATTTTATAGCAAAAAATGAGCGGATTTTAACCTCAGGAAAACGACTCATGACTTGAACAGAGTTTCCTTAACTAAGCCTGAGTAGGTCAACTTTATCTTTTTTCCAAAACTTCCATGAGCTTTGTTGGTTAATCTGGAATGTCTGCCCATCACATGTATCAAGCTGTAATTGGATGTTCTTCTTTTTACAAATTTTTGCGATAGGCTCAATATAATCTGTTTCTAATCGTAATAATGTATCTTGCCAATTGTTGTATTTGTCTTGTACTGCATCGAAAAACAAATCATCTAAGATGAAAAGATGGTTACCATTAGGTAAATCATTAATCATCTTAGGAATTGCTTGGTGTTTTAATTCGCCCGCAAGAGCCGCTGTTGCACCGATTATGTCGCCTCCCCAGATTGTATCGAAATCATGTTGATGCGAACTTGCTTTTCCTGCCCCCCAAAACCACAGGCTATTAACAGGGTTTTGTCCTGCTATTTCTCGGCTTTGATTTAGAGGATTCATGTGTAGAAGCATTTGAATTTCATTTTGCAAACTGTGCCAATTTAAGGTTTCTGATTTTGGTAAATATTGAAATATGCTTTTTCCTCTGACTAAATCAATCGGGTTTGTTTGTATCACTTCATCAGATTGATGGCTTAAATACCAATTACCTGAGTCCGCTACAATAAACTCCCAGTTACCTTGTGCAAAATGTTTGTTTAAGCCTTTCAGTAATTCCTCCGAGTCTGTTTTGGATAAATCATCAATTGGCTCTGGGTTAAGGATGATTTCATCAATACCCGCCTGTAAATTTACAGGGTCGGCACACATTATGGAACTATTGGGATGCTTACCAAAATCGAGTAAATAACGATAATATGCAATGGGTAGCTCTTTTTCTGGTGAAAAACCAAGTTGCTTAAAAAGAGCGCTTGTTAAGCAATGCGATGTGGTTTTCTGTTTTTGGCTATTGCTTAATAAGTTAGATAGCACATGGCTTTCTGCGGAAAAACCGAAGTCTTTATGCCAAAGTAAAAGAGGGGTAAATAGTTGGGGGATTAGAAGCTTTATCTGGTTCATGTGCTCTAATATAAAAGATAAAACACTATGTAGACACAGATTTTTTTGAATGGATAGAGCAAAGGCAATTTAAGGAAGCTGATTAACTCATGAGTTGTTTTCTTGAGGTTAAAATCCCCCAATAGAATGAATATTGCTCGATTTTCTATTAAGAATGAGTGAATTTTTCTTTTCAGGAGATCCTATCCGACTTAATCAGTTCCATAGAAGGTTTGCCAGTTCTGGGTAGACAAAAAACAGATGGGTTTATTTACTTCATAACTAGGGAAAAAAAGAGAATATTTGCATATATTAGAGAATTATTATATTCTAATTCTTAATTATAACTTAAAAAGACTAAGAGGAATACGATATGGCACTTTGGACATTATTTGTTTGGTTAGTGATTGGTGCAATTGCAGGTTTTCTAGCGAGAAAAATTATTGGTGGTACATCACCCTTTGGCTTAATTGGCGATATTATTTTAGGTATCGTTGGTGGCGTGTTGGGTGGCTATATTCTTGCACTGGCAGGCTTAGGAAATACCGTAGGCGGTCTTATTGGTACAATCATTACAGCGACTTTGGGTGCAGTTGTACTTGTATGGACAACTAAGTTTCTAAAGAAATAGGAGTTTGTCATGGCAGACCAAGAGAAAAGTTTTTTTGACCGTTTGGGTGAAATACTCAATTCACCACTACCGGGAACAGAAGCTAAAGTAGAGAAGAAAGCAACTTCAGAAACTAAAGAAGAGAATGCGGACGCATCAATACTTGAACGTGTAAAAGATATTTTGAATACACCATTGCCAGGTGCAAAAGAAACAACTGAAGTTGTAGTAGCTCCAGTCCCAGCTCCGACAACAACTGAGGCGACTCCTGAGACTCAAGAAATTGAAGTGACTGAAGAGGATGTCTCTGAAGGCTGGTGGGAAGACGATTGGAATGCATTTAAAGAGCACCAAACGAAAGATTTGAATGGATTTATTCAAAAGCAGCGTATGGATCAAGAGTCTTTTGCGAGATATCAAGAGCAAGAAAGAGTTAAGTTTGCAAATTACCAAATGCAAGAACTTGGTGTTTTCCAAACACAGCAGCAAGCAAAAATTAGTTGGTCGCAGGCTCAGCAAGTGGCACAAGAAGCAGGGCAACAAGCCCCTTTTGGAATGGTTCCACCGCCGCCTCCTGCTCCACCATTACCTCCAACGATGCCAACGCCACCTTGGGTTAAATCGTAACAGCTACATAAAAAAGCCAGCTACATGCTGGCTTTTTTATGCTACACAGCTTTTAATAATTTCTCATGGGTAGATGAATCCAATCTAGCCCCAAATACAGAAACAATTTCAGCTGCCGCTGCATTTGCAAGCTTGGCTGATTTCTCATCATCCCAGCCTTGTGTTACTCCGTGCATAAATGCACCGGCGAACATATCACCAGCACCATTGGTGTCAACAGCTTCAACTTTGTTTGCAGCGACTGTAATTACATCATCACCATTAACCACCATTGCTCCCTTGCTACCTAAAGTAATAACAAGCTTATCAGCAATTTTTTGTAGCTCGACAATAGCCTCATCCATATTATCTTTGCCCGTGAAGGTCATACACTCTTCTTCATTGCCAAACAAAATATCAATATGCTCACCAATCATCTCCGCCATATTGTCCTTAAAATAGGTCACCATCGCAGGGTCAGAGAATGTCATCGCCACCTTAACACCATGCTCCTTGGCTACTTGGCGAGCTTGAATCGCCGCAGCACGGGAAACATCAGAAGTGACTAAATAACCCTCAATATAAAGATACTGAGACTCTTTTAAATCATCCAAATGCAGCTCTTCTTCGCAGAAATCAGCCGTAATGCCTAAAAAAGTATTCATGGTGCGCTCCGCATCAGGCGTTACCATTACCATGCATTTACCTGTTGAAGCACCTTTGACACACTTGATTTCATCCAAGCGCGTTTTGACACCTGCTGCATGAAGATCATCCATGTAGAACTTGCCTGTTTCATCA
>JALVRY010000222.1:0-1805 GCA_027024625.1 Thiotrichaceae bacterium | reverse complement strand
TGCTGCTGATCCACCACCAGCTCGCTTTTTTAAGCCAAACGTATCCGTTAGATTATTCAACAAACTGATTTGCTGATCTTCTTCAATTAAAGCCATCATGCCTTTTTCGATGCCTTCTGCTTGCAAAAAATCATCAGAGACTTCAAATTCCATATCGGCTAATGCATTACCGATGCCATAAATATCGTATTTCATAGTTATTTTTTCAGGTATTAATAATGGAGGCTATATAAGCACAGAGAGCAAGGAGATCACAGTATTTTTTGTGGTAAGTTTTTTGCAATATAATTTCAGTTAGCAGTATTCAATCCGTTCTTTGGGGAATATGCAGGTAAATAAGCTACCTTTTTCGAATTCGCTTTCAATTTCTAGGCGGGCATCGTGTTTGAACATAACGTGTTTTACGATGGCTAAACCTAGCCCTGTGCCGCCAGTGCTGCGGGAGCGGCCTTTGTCTACGCGGTAGAAGCGTTCGGTTAATCGCTCGATGTGCTGTTGTTCTATGCCTATGCCATTGTCTTGTACGCTAAAACAGGCGGTTTGATTAGTTTTCTTCCAGCTTATTTTGATTTCACCGCCTGAGGGCGTGTAGCGTAATGCGTTGGTAACGAGGTTGGTGAATGCACTATGTATTTCTTTGGCATTGCCTTTGATGGCGAGTGTTTTGTCTACATCGCAGCTAATGTTGTAGCGTTCTTCTCCTTTTAGCATTTGGGCTTCGCGATGAATATCTTTGATCATGGCAGCAATACAGATGGTTTCGTTGAGTTTTTCGGCAATTTGCTGGTTTTCTAGGTTGGATAGCATGAGTAGATCGTCTAAAAGGGTGATCATGCGTTCAGCTTGTTGGTTCATTTGCTGGTAGATAGGTTGTAATGTTGCATCAACTTCTGAGTTTGATTCATTGTCTGATAGTAATTCTAAGTAGCCTGAGATAACGGTAAGTGGTGTTCTGAGTTCGTGGGATACATTGGCAACAAACAGGCTGCGAACCCCTTCGAGTTGACGCATGCGGGTGATGTCACGGGCGGATAGAAGTTGTTTTTTCTTGCCATAGGGAGCAATACGAATATTCAAAGAAATATCAGAGTCAAAAGGTGAGCTGATATTGAGGGAGTGTGCATAATCTTTTTTATTGTAATATTGGCTGAATTCTTTTTCGTCAATGCTGCGGATAATATGCTGCCCAATAGAGTGTGTTTGGCTCATCTTGAGTATGTGTCTGGCAGATTCATTAAACCATTCGATGCCGCCAAACTCATCGAGAATAACAATGGCATCAGGCATGGCTGCTAGGACTTCGTGGAAGCGTTTTAATAAAGCGCTAAGGCGTTTCTTTCGTTTTTGCGTTTTCTTTTCTATTTTTAACGATTGTTGAACAAACATGCCCCATAAACCATGGGTGCTAGGTGGTTGTTTAGTGGTTTTTCTTGATAGCCAGTTGAGCACTTTCCATGCTTGTTTGAAGTGCATAAAAAGATAAAACACGAGTGATAAGCCTAGCCCCCAGCCAACCTTATCACTCAAAAAACCAATGACTAAGCCAACAAATAGTATGAGTGAGAGCCAAGATAGTTCTTCTTTTATTGCTTGGGCGACGTGTGTGTCCATTATGAAAAGCCTCTATTGTTCTTTAGATAAACGATAGCCTGCACCACGTACCGTTTGGATGAGCGTATCGTAATGCCAAGGAGCAAGGGCTTTGCGCAAACGACCGATATGGACATCAACTGTGCGTTCTTCCACATAGGTGTTGCGACCCCATAGGCGATCCATGAGTTGTGAACGAGTGAATACTTGGTTGG
>JALVRY010000221.1:6045-15273 GCA_027024625.1 Thiotrichaceae bacterium | reverse complement strand
GTATAAATTTAGTTAGTCTTATTTTGTGCTTCCGCTTAGAGTTTTTTATATATCAATTGCTTTTCCTAACCTATAATCAAACCCAATATTAATAATCAAAGCTGATTTAATGAGTTATCAGGTTCTTGCCCGTAAATGGCGTCCGCAAAATTTCAAGGAGATGGTTGGTCAAAACCATGTGCTTAAAGCATTAATCAATGCCTTGGAAGAGCAGCGCTTGCATCACGCCTATTTGTTTACAGGGACAAGAGGGGTTGGGAAAACAACCATTGCTCGAATTCTGGCTAAATCATTAAATTGTGAAAAGGGGATAAGTTCAGAACCTTGTGGGCAATGCAGTGCGTGCTGTGAAATTGCAGAAGGGCGTTTTGTTGATTTGATTGAAGTGGATGCAGCGTCTCGAACTAAAGTTGAAGATACACGCGATTTACTCGATAACGTACAATATGCACCAACACGTGGACGCTTCAAAGTTTACCTGATTGACGAAGTTCACATGCTTTCCAATCATAGTTTCAATGCATTATTAAAGACATTGGAAGAGCCGCCTCCTCATGTGAAATTTCTGTTTGCAACCACTGATCCGCAAAAACTACCCGCGACTATTTTATCTCGCTGTTTGCAATTCAACCTTAAACGTATGACGGTTGATACAATCAGCCAACATCTTATATATATTTTGGGCAAAGAATCGGTAGCACATACAGAGACCGCTGTTAAACAAATTGCCAGAGCCGCTGATGGCAGTATGCGTGATGCTTTAAGCCTAATGGATCAAGCCATTGCTTTTGGGGCAGGTGAGTTAAAAGATTCTGAAGTTCAGGATATGCTGGGCGGTATTTCTCACGAGCACCTATTTACTGTGCTAGAAGCAGTGATTGAAGGCAAAGGTGTGGAGATGCTTGCAGCAATTGATGAAATGGCCAGCTCAACCCCTGATTATGCTGTTGCTGCGGATACATTGATCAGCTTATTACACCAAATTACAATTACCCAGCTTATCCCTGATGCCATGCAGGATGAAGATAAAGTGAAGCACCTCGCTAATATGATGTCACCTGAAGATGTGCAGTTATATTATCAAATTGCTTTACACGGGCGACGTGATTTGCCGCTATCACCTGATCCTCGTAGTGGTTTTGAAATGATATTGCTGCGAATGCTCGCATTTCGTCCGATGGATATGGATGCTGTCGAAGATTTATCAGCAAGCAAAAAAAAAACGCTGAATAATACGCAAAATGTGACACAAGACGAGTGGGTAGATGTTGCGGTTGAAGTGCCTGCAATTGAATATGATGATACGCCAGATGCTATTCCCACTGAAGTTCACTATACAGAAGCGGATATTCCACCCACCCCGCCAATGCCTGAACAGATACCGCATTACGATACGCCAAATAAGGTCAAACAAACGCCCGTTGTAGCAAAAGAAATTCCTCAAAGCCGACTTGAAATTGCGGATTGGAATGACATATTCCCACAACTTGGCTTGAAGGGTATGGCAGCAGAACTCGCTCGACATTGTGTGTTGGATTCATATAAAGAGGGAGTGGTCGATTTATTACTCCATCCGTCAGGCGAGCAATTGCATATACCAACGACAGAAGCACAATTATGTAATGCTTTAGAGCAATATTATGCAAAAAGCATTAAACTCAGCATCACATTACAGCAGTCGACAGAACAATTATCCCAAGTTGAAACACCGTCACAAAAAGCGGAAAGGGAAGGGGATGAGAGACAACAGGCGGCTGAGCAAGAAATTTATAACGACCCTTTCGTGAAAATGCTACAGGAACAATTTTCTGCACAAATCGTGAAAGGTTCAATTAAACCGATAGTAAAAACAGAGGAAAAAGAATGAAAGGTGGACTAGGCGGCTTGATGAAGCAAGCACAAAAAATGCAAGCGGATATGCAGAAAGCCCAAGAAGAAATTGCAAGAATGGAAGTGACAGGTCAATCAGGCGGCGGTCTGGTTTCGGTTATTATCAACGGTCGCCATGAATGTAAGCGAGTCAGCATTGACGATAGTTTATTTGAAGATGATGACAAAGAAATGCTAGAAGATCTTGTTGCCGCCGCATTTAATGCTGCATCACAACGTATGGCGGAGGAAAGCAAAAGTAAAATGTCTGGTTTAACAGATGGTATTTCTCTTCCACCTGGCATGAAAATGCCATTTTAATCGCTTTTATATGAACGATTCCTCACTGTTAAACCAGCTTGTTGATAGCCTAAAATGTTTGCCCAGTGTTGGTGCGAGGACAGCACAGCGCATGGCATTTCATTTATTGGAGCACGATCGCCAAGGTGGTTTAACTTTAGCTACTGCATTGCATGAAGCTATCGAAAAAATAGGACATTGCAAACAGTGTCGCACACTAACAGAAGATGATATTTGTCGTATCTGTGCTAACCCAAACCGAGATGCGGAAAAGTTATGTGTGGTCGAAAACCCTTCCGATGTTTTAGCCTTAGAACAAGCAACCAGTTATCGTGGTTATTATTTCGTACTAATGGGAAAGCTCTCGCCGATTGATGGTATTGGTCCAGAGGAGTTAGGCTTGGAGCTGTTAGAAAAACAGCTCGATAGTGGGAAGATTAAAGAGTTGATTTTAGCCACGAATCCAACGGTAGAAGGAGAAGTTACTGCCCATTATATTAGCGAGTTAGCCACACAGCGTTCGATTGAAACTTACCGTATTGCACATGGTGTGCCGATTGGTGGTGAGTTGGATTATGTGGATAGTGGAACCTTATCCCACGCATTTGAAGGAAGGAGAAAATACTAATGAGTGATTGCTTATTTTGTAAGATTGTTGCTGGCGATATTCCCGCTGAAAAGCTATATGAAGACGATAATGTTATTGCCTTTAGTGATATTAACGCACAAGCTCCACTCCATGCTCTAGTAATACCTAAAAAGCATATCGCAACGATTAACGATTTACAGGCAGATGATGCTGAATTAATTGGCAGAATGTATTTAGCCGCAAAACAAATTGCAGCAGATGCCGGTTACGCTGAACAAGGCTATCGCACTGTAATGAACTGTGGAGAATCCGCAGGGCAGACAGTGTTTCATATTCATTTGCATGTGTTAGCGGGGCGTGATTTAGCTTGGCCTCCTGGTTAGATGATCCAAACACCTAAACACAACAAATTTTATAACTTCCAATCTGATTTTCTGTCTTTTTGTTATTAAATAATCGCTTAGACACTTACTCCCATACCAAAATATGAGAGTAAGTTGAAGGGTTGGCTACATGCCAGAAATCTGAATTAATCGTTCGACAATTTTCCCGAGTGGAGCACTTTGTTCTATAGCTGCTTGTCTTGCAGCGAATCGCCAGACTTCGGGTAATGGTCTGTTACTCTGCCATGTGCCAGTCGCTAGGTGATCATATTGCGTTCTTGCAGAATGGTCGGGGACAGGTGTCCAGAGAAAATCTGGGTGTGTATTCTGATACCACTCACCACCAATAACTGTGCCGCTATCATCTAACTCTAAATCGTAATAATACGTTACTGTTGTTACTGCATCATTTGCAGGGCTATCGCTTGTATTTTGACTGGGCTGTGTTTCAACAATATAAGAAACTTCCATTGCGATACCAACCACGCTCTTTGCTGCGTTACTACGATAATTAGTGAACTGATCATTATCAAAGCTACTTACTGCGACTTTTGCCTCACTCAGTGAGTTTGCATATTGCATCAATTGTGGATTGAAATAGCGATAGTTATAGCTAGTGACAGGTTGGTTCCAAACTTGGTAATCATAAGTTGCATCTTCAACGAAGCTACGTCTGGAGACACCAATTTGATTAACAATCGCCAAATGCCATGATGCGGGGTTATTATCAAAGCACTTACTAGAGATAATACGACCAGTATCTGGGTCTTGCTCGGGAGCTTCATCGTTACAGCGGCCACCAATAAAGCGAGAAGGAGTTCCCACATTAGCCCATAATAAAGAAGCTAAAGCTTTAATATCAGATGGGTAGAATTTAATGGGGAAATTGTTTGGTGCAATAGCTGTGGCTACGCTAACGGGGCGGTCTAGCATATAGGCAGCGGGCGACCAGCCGTGGCAAATTCCCATCCATGTTTCCACTGAGCCAGAAGCGTCATAATAACTCTTACCTTCTTGCCACATACGGCGGGTTAATGCTCCTGTTTTATCACCAATTAATGCATCATATTTTTCAGAAGGTGACAACATATCAATTCTGTTAGCACTACCGCTGTTATAAAAAATTTCATTGGCATCATTATCACGGATGTAATTAAAATTAACACTCCAATCTTCGGATGAAGGATAGTTGGGATCAGCATAACGATGACCTAGAATGCCGTTATAAATTGCCCAATAGTCATCAGACCAAGGTTGAACGGGTAGGGCTGAGGCCATTAAATCTGCAGATTCTATGGCTTCCAATGTGTCATGCTCAAAGGTATCGACCAAATTTTCAGGCATGTCATTGGATAGAAATGCAGCGCGATCATCAGAAATTTCGTCCCGTTTTTGAATAATACTGCGTACTGTATCGCGAGCTTGTATATAGCGTTTAGACTCAATCTCTTCTTGAGAAAAGGCACTCCTCGGTGATTCAATTGGCTCACCATTTGTTTGATATTTTTGCGGTATTTGATCCATTACCTCTTTGGTATTGGATTGAAAATTTTGCAGGTGGGCATTGATTTTTTTTTCGTCCAGAAAGCTCATGGGGGTACTCCTTGTGGTTTTAGTTTATTGTTAAAATTTTCATGAGGTGTAACAAATTTTAATATCTTCACAGAGAAGATAGTACAATTTAGGGGGTTGAGAAGATTTATTGATGAACGATTTAGAAAAAAGAATAAACTGAAATTGTTTTTTAAGTGGAATTATTTATTACTGTTACTAAAGTATAGAGTTCATGTAACACGATATATCAATAGATTAGGTGATACTTTATAAGCTTAGGGGTAGGTAGAGCGTGGAAAATAAAGATGGAGATGAAGATAAGCTCCGCAATATCAAAGAAGTGCGTTATGAAGAGTTAAAGCTTATTCGAGCAAAAAGAAAAAGGCTAAATGATTCGGTAACAGGTTCTCAAAAAGACTTTGATGTAGATGCTGATAAGGCTGCATGGGATAACAAACTGTTGGGTCTCGCGTTTTCTGGTGGGGGAATACGTTCTGCAACTTTTAATCTTGGTTTGTTACAAGCATTAGCAAAATATAAATTGCTTAGTCGTATTGATTATATATCAACCGTATCGGGAGGAGGCTACATTGGTGCGTGGCTGACGGCATTACTACAGAGAGAGCAGCATAGAATAGCGTCTTTATTTAAGAAATGTTCCAGTGATGAAAATAATGATCATAAAGTAAAGACAGCGGTTGAGCGTGTGGAGGATCGTTTGAACCCTGATTATGCACGCAATAATCAGAATACAAAGCTTCCAGAAGACCCTGCAATTTCTCATCTGAGGAAATATAGTAATTATCTAACACCCAGATTAGGTTTTTTTAGTGGCGATACATGGTCATTAATTAATACATATCTCCGTAATGTTATTTTAAATCAAATTATCCTTGTTCTTGCTATTGCGAGTCTCCTTTTGGTTCCAAGGTTAGTCGCTGAGATTTTTCATGAATTTTCTTATTCTCCTGAATGGATTTGGGCAGTACCTATTGTCATAGGAATTGGTTTTTATGCTTTTCATTTGGTTAGTAATCTTATTAAGTGGAAGCAAGATAGTGACCCTAATAAACCAATTAAAAATATTATTCTGCCTAAAACCTATTTCATCATGGGTATTATATCGCCTGCCTTGGCTATAATTGTTCTCCTTTATCTTTTAAGGGTGAATGAGCAAAATTTAGTAAATAATGTTTTAGTCTCAATTGCTATTTTCGCCAGTATTACAGGCTGGTATTTAGGACGAAATATTACATCAGTAACAGATGCTGACCCTGCAAAACCGAACCCGCATACTGCTGGACAGCTTCTTAGTCGAGTTGTTGTTCCTTTGGTGATTATTTCTTTCTTACTAACCGCGATTATTCCTATAAACAAAGTATTTGTATCTATCCCTATCGCTTCGGAGCCACAAATGGTTGCTAGCATCAATATGGTTTTAATTGTTGCTGCGATTTATTTGATTATTTGGCTGACGGCTACTGTTTCTGCGGCATTAGCGTACTTGTCTGGGTGGCTACCTTTAGGGAATAAAAAGGAGTTAATAGGTTGGATCGTTAGCTGGGCAAAGATAATATTGTGGGGTGTTATATCATCATCTATTGTGGTTAGTCTTTCTCTTTATGGGCTGGGTATTCTTAGAATACACTTAGGTTCCGCTTCACATTGGGTGGTTTTATTTATTCCTCCACTTATTTTGCTATCAGTTACATTAACGGGAGTTCTACATATTGGTTTAGCCTCTGGTTCTTTTAAGAATCAACAACGAGAATGGTTAAGTCGTATGGGGGCATGGCTAATGATTGTATCCTTAGCATGGTTTGCTTTTGCGGGGATTACTTTTGCTAGCCCTATTGTTTGGGCGGCATTAAAAGAATTAGTAAGTGATGATGACTTACTGCAAACAATCATCGCATCAGGCTGGCTATCAACTGTCATTGCAGGTGTCGTAGCGGGGAAAAAAGAAAAGGAAAAAGGGTTGATTACAGGTCTGCTTGCGACAATTACACCCTATATTTTTATTGTAGGTTTAATATTCTTCATCTCGAATGCTGTTGAATTAGCAATGGAAACGATTCAGTTGATATTGCCTTATGGTGAAATTACTACCACCCTATTGTTCATGCTTTTTCTTATGGCTATAGGTGCTATTTTCTCAATTAAATTTGATATTAATGAATTTTCATTACACCGCATGTATGAAAATCGCTTAACTCGCTGTTTTTTGGGTGCAACAACAGAATGTCGTTACCAAAACCCTTTTACGGGCTTTTCATTGCAAGATGATATCCCTCTTGCAATAAGTCCCCAAAAACCAGAAAAATCAACTGATGATATTAATTATGAATTGGGTTTTAGTGCGAAAGAAAGAAAAGCACTCGGTACAGAAATTACTCCTACATTCTACCCAGGTCCTTACCCTCTAGTTAATACGGCGATTAATCTTGTAGGGGGCGGTAGGCTTGCATGGCAAGAGCGAAAAGCGGCTTCTTTCTTGCTATCTCCTCTATATTGTGGCTTTCAACTTTCTGAACAAAAAAGAGAGGATATTCGTTGTGCAAAACCAGGTTGCAATGTTTGTTTTAAGCAATCCTGTATTGATATGTATGCCTCTGGCAGAAAACCTTGTTGTTCTGAAGATCAGGGGAAGGGCATTGAGATATGTTTAGCTAATGCAAAGAAAGAGGCAGAAAAGAATAACAAAAAAACAGATTATTTAAGTTTGTTGAGGAAAGGAGAAGATCCTAATCTTTTACACTGCTACCAAAAGACTGCAGAGTATGCTGCTGATGGCAGCTATGAGCTGACATTAGGTGATGCAATTGCAACATCAGGTGCGGCAGCTAGCCCAAATATGGGGTATCACTCTACCCCTGCATTAGCCTTCTTAATGACAATGTTTAATCTTCGTTTGGGACGATGGATAGGAAACCCAATAAAATCAGACTGGCGACGTTCTGGCCCAAGGTTTTCATTGTGGCATCTGCTAAAAGAAGTGTTTGGTGTCACAAATGATGATGCCAAATATGTATATCTATCTGATGGTGGTCACTTTGAAAACCTTGCAATTTATGAGTTAGTACGTCGCCATTGTCGCTATATTATTGCTTCTGATGCTGGGGCTGATCCCCATTATAAGTTTGAAGATTTAGCTAATGCTATTCGAAAATGTCGTATTGATTTTGGCGTAGAAATTAGTATCGATGTGAGTGAATTACAAAATATTGATGATAAGGGAAATAATGCAGCATCTTGTGCAGTGGGGAAAATTTATTATCCCAATGGTGATGTCGGTACATTGTTATATATTAAGGCGAGCCGTCTCTCTGGCATGCCTACGGATACGCGACAGTATGCGAATAAAAATAAAACATTCCCACACGAAACGACTGCGGATCAATTCTTTTCTGAGTCTCAATTTGAGAGTTATCGGCGTTTAGGTTTACATATTGGTAAGCACTGTTTTGATACGGCTGTTAATGTTGCAAGTAAAAAGTCTGATAATAATAAAATCAATATTGAGATATTTTTTAATGCTCTAAAACAACATTGGTATAAGCGTAGAAAAAGCGAGAATGAAGATCATGCTCGATATATGCAGGCTCTTGAGTCTTTATTCAAACAACTCAGTGAACGTGATGAATTAAGCTTTTTGAATAAGCAGTTTTATCCTGAATGGCAAGTTTTTCCTAGTGATGATATTGAAGTCTTCAATGAAGCAGACCTTAGTGAAGGTATGTTTGTTATTCCTAAAGACGCTAAAATATTTAGAGCAGGCTTCTATTTTTGTAATTCACTGATTCAACTAATGGAAAATGTGTATTTAGGGCTTGATCTAGAAAATGAATATGCACACCCTGATAACGCAGGTTGGATTAACCTATTTAAACACTGGTCATGGTCTGGCATGTTTAGAGTGACTTGGGCGGTAAGTGCTGCAACCTATGGCAGACGTTTTCGTAGCTTCTGTGAATACTCTCTTGATTTGGCAAGTTTGAACAAAGAAACCATTAGTTTACAAAAGTTTGAAGGGAAAGAGATATATCGATTACTTTATGAGCCTGATAGTGATAATGCTTCCTCAAAAGAGCCTGCACCTGAAACAGAGAAAATATCACCAAAACTTAATGCTCTTGAGCGTTGGCAGTTAAATCAATTAATTGAAAATCATTATACGAACAAGGTTGTTTATCAATTTAATTTTTCTGTCATTAGACCTGTTGTACTAAGTCAAACAGACGGGACAGATACAGATTTATTTAGTTTCTGTTTTGGCTATGCTCTTATTGAAGACAATAAAGTCATTATGCTTCGAGTACAAGATCATCTAAGAAATATGGGATTAGGTCGCGAAAGTATAAGAAAATTACTTGCTGAAGATAGTCGGCTTATTTATGCAGATGCAAATTATGCTGTTTCCAAGTTGAAGAAAATTGGACTTTCTAAACCTGAGGGAAGAGTAAGGAAGTTTATTAAACTCTATTCATCTGTAAAAGCCGAGTAAAGGAAGAGGGTTACCTTTGCTCTGGAGAC
>JALVRY010000221.1:0-6035 GCA_027024625.1 Thiotrichaceae bacterium | reverse complement strand
TTTAAACAAAATCTAGAAAATTTTTCCTCATTTTTTCGCAGTCCCAGAATACTTGCACAGTCTCTCTGGCATCTCCTTAATATACAAATCCTGCTTGCTGTAGGGAATTTCAATATTTTCTTCAGCAAATTTATTGTAGATGGTTGTGTAGATACGATCCAGAGTACGTCCACGGAGTTCTGGGTCTTCTATCCAGCCGAGTAATTCAAAATCCACACTGGATGCTCCAAACTGGCGTAGGCGTAAACGCGGCTCTGGTTTTTTACAAATTAAAGGCTCATTTTGGGCAATATCAATCAGTATATTACGGGCAATATCAATATCAGAGCCATAGGCAACACCCACTTTTGCACGCACTCTAAATTTAGGATAAGGCCCACCAGACTGGTTAATAACCTGCGAGTTACCCATAATTGAGTTGGGAATCGTCACTTCTACATCATCACGAGTGATTAGGCGTGTGCTACGCAAACCAATTTGAGTAACTTTGCCTCGCATACCAGTAGCATCTAGCACGATGTAGTCACCAATTTTGTAAGGCGCGTCGGCGAGAATAAATACGCCAGAAAATAGATTAGCCAAAGTATCTTTTGCGGCAAAACCAACGGCAATACCAACAACACCAGCAGATGCTAGCCATGCTGTCATATCGATATTCCATATTTGGAAGCCAATATATAAAGCAATAATAACAATTAAGACTTTGCTTAAATTATCAAATAAGGGGAGTGTTTGCGGTTGAATTAAACGGTGCTTATTCCCCAGCCATGCAAGCTGTTTTAAAATGATTTTTGAAATACGAATGAAAAATATCATCCAAATAATGACACCAAAGGTTTTGAAACCCAGTACCCACATGCCTGTTATTTTATTCGATAATTCCATTTGCCGAATGCCAGTGCTAAAACCCAATACCATGAGCGAGTAATAAATTGGCATTTTTGCAATATTAACAAGACGATCATCCAAATAGGTTCTGGTTCGTGATGTAATCGCCTTGAGAATTTTTGTAATTAACCATGTCAATAGGGAGGCAAGAATAAACGTCAGCAGAATAAAGACACTGCCTTGTAGGATAGGTTGACCTTCGAAGACCTGAAGTAATGGTTCGATCAGAGATTCATAGCTTTGTTCTACCGCAAGTTTTTTATTTTCCATGATTCTTCTACTGCTAATCTAAGATGATATATTATCTATATACCTTGTCACACAAGAAAATGATAGACTTCATGCCCCTTAATTTTTAAGTTTATCCAGACATGGCAAGAAAAAAGCGTTTACCACAAGCCCCCGTTGAAACCGTTATTGAATCCTTATCGCAAGACGGTAGAGGCGTGACGCATATTGACGGTAAAGCCATCTTCATTGATGGAGCCTTGCCTAATGAAAAAGTCATTTTCAAATATACGGGTAAAAAACGAAAATATGATGAAGCTAAAGCGATAGAAATCTTGGAGGTTTCTCCTGATCGTGTTGAACCAGGTTGTGCTCATTTTGATATTTGTGGCGGATGCAGTTTGCAGCATCTCAGTGCTGAGGCTCAAATTAAACACAAGCAAATCGCCATGCTAGATACCTTAAAGCATATTGGCAAAGTTGAACCCGAAACAGTGTTTGAACCACTCACGGGGGAATCATGGGGCTACCGCCGAAAAGCACGCTTGGGAGCTAGGTATGTACGAAAAAAAGAACGGGCATTAGTCGGTTTTAGAGAACGTCGTAATGCTTTTTTAGCTGATTTAAAAGCTTGTGAAGTGGTGCATCCCTCTGTTGGGCATCATTTAACAGAATTGCAGGAATTGATCGGCAAAATGGAAATTCGTGAAGCAATTCCACAAATTGAAGTCGCTGTTGGGGATGAAAAAACCTCGCTTGTTTTCCGTCATTTAGAGCCATTATCTGAGCATGATACAAACTTACTAATTGACTACGCAAAAGCCTCAGGCGTGCAACTTTATACGCAATCCAAAGGACCAGATACTATTAAGCTTCTGTACCCAGAGTCCGCAGAATTGTTTTATGAACATCCTGAATTCAATACACGAGTAAATTTTGGACCTAATGATTTCTTTCAAGTCAATACCAGCATTAATCGAAAGATGGTGCCTTGGGCAGTTGAACTGCTTGATTTAAGTGGTGAAGAAACAGTGCTGGATTTATTCTGTGGATTGGGTAACTTCACCTTACCGATAGCTCGTCATGCAAAGCAAGTAATAGGGGTTGAAGGTGATGTCGTTATGGTTAAGCGAGCCAAAGATGCCGCCATTGCTAACGGCATTGAAAATACAGATTACTATGCTTGTAATCTGATGGAAGATTTATCTCATCAACCGTGGCTAAAGAAAAAATATGATCGCATTCTGTTAGACCCACCACGCTTAGGAGCCAAAGAAGTCATAGAGCACTTCGGCAAACTGGGAGCAAGCAAAATTGTGTATGTCTCCTGCCACCCAGCAACCTTAGCCAGAGATGCGGGCGAATTAGTGCATACACATGGCTATACGCTGAAAGCAGCAGGTGTAATGGATATGTTCCCACATACCGCACATACGGAATCTATCGCTGTGTTTGAAAAATAAAGGCTGTGAAGTCACGGATTCAGGTTTTAGACAAGAAGCGTAATTTTGCTAAATAAGCTAGGAGGCTGTCTGAGAATAGAAAGCTTAGCGAAAATCACAGGAGTATTATAAGCTGGGTTTATTGAAAGAGGCGAATAGCCGTAGCTATTTAACGAATTCAATAAGCTCAGATTATGATGCTCATGGGATTTGCAGTAGCTTGCATATTCTCAGACAGCCTCCTAGACTAGCCCACCTTAGAATCGAAACAAGAAAATGTAATGTCAAAATTAAAATCAGGTGCATTAGTCTACTACAAAACAAAAGCAGCAGTTGTTACGGGCTTAACAGATAAGATAGAAATATTATTCTTTAAAACAACAAAGCGTGTTCGTGATAAAGATATTACCCTGTTACACCCTGGTCCAGTGGGTGATGTGAATGATTTAGACATGAGCTTGCCTGAATCACTGGACACACTGGAAGAAACACTAGAATTACTAGAAGATGAAACTGTCAGTCTGGAGGACTTAGCCGAATATTTATACGGTGAATATAGCCCTCAAACTGCTTGGTCAACATGGATGCTAGTGGTTGATGGCCTGTATTTTGAAGGGACGGTAGATGAGATTGTGGCTCGTCCACTGGATGTAATCAAAGCAGAAAAAGAAAAACGTGATGCCAAACAAGCCCAAAAAGAAGCATGGAACTCACTGATTGATCGCATCAAAAATAATAAAATTGAAGCTGATGACTACACGCACTTAGTTGAAGTGGAGCAGCTTGCCTGTGGCGAGCGTGAAAATAGTCGTATTTTAAAAACCATTGGTATTAGTGAAAATAAAGAAGATGCTCATCGCTTATTGCTACGTCTTGGTTATTGGAAAGAAGACTATAACCCATGGCCACGTCGCATGGGAGTTGGGCTGAGTAATCCTGAACAGGAAATTCCAGCAGCTGTTGATTGTGAACGACGTGACTTGCAACACTTACAAGCATGGGCGATTGATGATGTGGGTAATCAAGACCCAGATGATGCTATTTCGCTTGAAGGTAATCGTCTATGGGTACACGTTGCTGATGCCTCTTCAATCATTCAACCTGATTCGGAATTAGATATTGAAGCCCGCTCACGTGGTACGAATTTATACTTGCCGGATCAAGTTGTGCATATGCTACCCACGGGTATTACAGAAAAGTTAGGTTTAGGTTTGCAAGAACAAAGCCCAGCCTTATCGATCAGCTTTGTTGTCGCCGAAAATGGTGAGCTAGACGATATTGATGTGTGTTTTTCACAAATCAAAGTCACTCGCACTACCTATACCGATGCAGATAAAGAGTTGGATTCTACTTTTGCTGATCTAAAAGCAGTGACGGATCGCTATCACCAGCGTCGATTAGATAATGATGCTGCAACATTGGATCTGCCTGAAGTAAATATTCATGTTGAAGATGGGGAAATTAGTATTACTCCTTATCAACATGCTGGTAGCCGTCAGTTGGTGGGGGAATGTATGTTGGCAGCAGGTGAAGCTATCGCCAAATTTGCCGAAGAAAATAACATTCCAATTCCCTATGCTTATCAGCCCGAGCCTGAAGAAATACAGCACCCAGAGAAACCTTCTGAGCATTATGCTTACCGCCGACACTTTAAACCATCTCGACACGCAACGGCGGCAGCACCGCACTTTGGTTTAGGTTTACCTCGTTATACCCGTGTGACTAGCCCACTACGTCGTTATCTTGATTTGGTAACACACCAACAACTTCGAGCTTTTATTACGGGACAGGATTTACTGGATAATGAAGCACTGGTAGAACGCATTGGCTTAGCAGAAGAGGCGTCATTGGCTGCACGCAAAACAGAACGCTTTTCCAATCAACATTGGAAAATGCTTTACTTAAAAGCCAACCCTGACTGGCAAGGCGAAGCCATTGTTGTCAGAATCGAAGAACGCACGACTACTGTTATTATGCCTGATTTGGCATTAGAACCTCGTTTACGCAGAAAAGACCCCGTGGAATTAGATCAATCATTTACTATACAAGTTACATCAGTGGATATTCCTGACTTGCGGGCAAATTTTAGAGTGGTGTGATTATACTACGAGACCTTCGCGAATTATGGAAACTTCCTAGAGCAATGCAGAATATTCCATAATATAGTTTCAGATGGCATTAAGATTGTGTAGGGTAGAGCTTATCTTAGGGGATTGAGGGGTGTGAAAAATGCAAACTTTCAGACGTTATGTTTACAGTATCCTTGAAGAGCATGAAGGCGGCTTTTTAGGGAAAATAATCAATGGTGTGCTTATTGTTTTAATTATAAGTAATGTGCTGGTTGTTATTGGAGAGTCTGAAAAAGAATTTGTGCATGATTATCATAATGTATTGATGTTGTTTGAATATGTTTCTTTGGCCATCTTTGCCGTGGAGTATATTTTGCGTGTATGGGTGGCACCTGAAAAAGTCAGTTCATCCAAGGAAACACTGTTTAAACAACGTTTGCGTTATATGTTAACGCCAATGGCAATCGTGGATTTACTGGCTATAATGCCAATGCTACTGGGTTTCTTCTTCAGTGATAATTTATTTATGCTGAGAATGGCTCGTTTAATTCGCGGCTTTAAAATTACACGTTATTCTCGCTCAATGTCATTACTTATCTCAGTATTAAAGCGTGAGGCGGGTACTTTATTCTCTACATTCTTTATTTTAGGGGTTGTTATTGTATTAGCTGCAACGGGAATTTACCTTGTTGAAGGTGATGTGCAGGCAGAAAATTTTGGTAGTATTCCCAAAGCTTTGTGGTGGTCAACTATTACCTTAACAACGATAGGATACGGCGATGTTGTACCTATTACTGGCTTTGGGCGATTTTTAGGAGGCTTAATTTCTATTGTTGGTATCACAATGGCTGCATTGCCCGCGGGTGTTTTGGCTTCAGGATTTTCTTCTGAACTGAATCGTCGTCGTGATATGTATCGTTATTATGTCGCTCGATTATTAGATGATGGCGAAATAAAATTATCTGATATGCGAAAACTGTTTCAAAAGCGAAATGAGCTTGGAATTAGCAAAAGTGATGCACAGTTGATTATGTACGAATTAAAGCAAGAGGTAAAAATTAGTAGTGAAGTCGCTTGCCCGCACTGCCACTCTAAGTTGCATATTGCCCACCCAGTAGGTTCAATAAAGATTTTAAAATAACTTAGCGGATCTAAAATTACATAGTGTTGAAGCGGTCGTTTCTATTAATTAGTAAAAACGACCAATAGTTTGTTTAAAGTCCTTTATAGGGCACTTAGTATATATTGTTTGATTCTCCCTAATAGGCTATCGCCATTTAGCTCAAATATATCGTAATGTGATTTCTCTGTACTTGATGTTATTACTGTATTTATAACAAGTTCGTCTTTTTGGTCCTTATCAATGTCATAGATGTTTACATCTGATATTGTGCCATTTAAGGGATGA
>JALVRY010000220.1 GCA_027024625.1 Thiotrichaceae bacterium | reverse complement strand
AATTACAACGGTATTATCATTGAATGCTTTTTCTATGGTAGGTAGTAGCTCATCGGCAGATTCTACTCGGTAGCCTTTTGCTCCGAAGGATTCAGCGTATTTGATAAAACAAGGGTTATTAAAGCTGATATTACCTGTGCGACCAAAGCGGCGTTGTTGATGCCATTTTATGAGGCCGTATTCACTATCGTTCCAGATCATAATGACAATGTTAATATCGTAGCGAATGGCCGTTTCGATTTCTTGTGAATTCATCATAAAACCCGCATCACCCGTAATGGTTAGCACATTTTTATCAGGGTTGATGAGCTTGGCAGCAATAGCTCCTGGTACACCAATACCCATTGATGCAAAACCATTGGAGATAATGCAGGTGTTTGGCTGTTCGCAACGGAATAGGCGTGCAATCCACATTTTATGAGCACCCACATCAGAGATGAGGATGTCATCATCATGCATGGTTTTACGCGTATCATAGAGAATTTTCTGCGGCTTAACGGGGTAGCTAGTATCGTTGTAATAAGTGTCTAATTCATTAATGATATGGCTGCGTAAATTATCTATTTTATTTGAATGTATCACGCTAGCCTGTGCTGCAATCTCATTGAGTGACTTGCTTATGTCGCCAATCACCCCTGCTTCTAAAATATAATGGGCATCTACTTCAGCATAGTTTTGATCAATATGAATAATCTTTTTGTCTTTATTGGGATGCCATAAGCGAGGGTGATATTCCACCATATCGAAGCCGACACAGATGATCACATCAGCATGGTCAAAGCCACAACCGACATAATCATGTGCTTGCAAGCCTACTGTACCTAATGAAAGATGATGAGAGAAAGGAATGACACCTTTTGCCATAAAGGTTTGTGCAACAGGGATATTGAGTTTCTCTACAAAGTCAATAAGTGCTTGTGAAGCTCGATTACGAATTGTGCCGTTGCCTACCATGATGATGGGGAACTTAGCATTGTCTATTATTTCAACCGCTTGTTTTACTTTTTCACAAGGTGGTGCGGGTGGAAGAGGTGATTGTACTTTCAGCGGTAGAAAACTCTCGTCGATGTCCATGCCAGCAATATTCTCAGGTACGCTGATAAATGCTCCTCCAGGTTTCTCTGCTTGGGCATCTTTAAAGGCTTTGCGGACGACTTCGGGAATGATTTCTGGTGAAAGTATTTCGGTGCTGTATTTTGAGATGGGAGCAAATAAATTGACTAAATCCAATATTTGGTGGCTTTCTTTGTGCATTCTCAAAGTAGAACCTTGTCCCGCAATGCCAACAATCGGGGAGTTATCCATATTGGCATCGGCAAATCCAGTCACTAAATTAGTTGCCCCAGGGCCAAGCGTTGCTAGGCAAACTCCCGCTTTGCCCGTGAGCCTGCCGTAAACATCGGCCATGAATGCTGCCCCTTGCTCATGTCGTACGGTAATGAATTCGATAGAGCTATCGCGTAGAGCATCCATCACATGTAGATTTTCTTCCCCAGGAATACCGAAGATATATTCAATTCCTTCGTTTTCTAAACAACGGATAAATAGTTCAGCAGCAGTCATATACGATTCCTTCCGCTTGCCCAGTAGCAAACGATTTTCAATGTGGGAGTTTGGATAAATAAGCTAAATAAAACAACACCATAAAC
>JALVRY010000219.1:980-1651 GCA_027024625.1 Thiotrichaceae bacterium | reverse complement strand
ATTTAATCGAGGTCCGGTTACAAGCAAAACCGACTTATTAAGCACTACTACACGAGAAGAGGCAATAGCGAAAACTGCGACCGAATTTGGCCTTACAAGCAAACAGGTGGAACAGGCATTATTTGCCGATTTACTTGAAGAGCGGATTCTTCTTGGAATGGGAGAAATAATGAACCCGGTTGATTTAATTGCTCGCTACAACTTAGAAGTAGCACGCGGCTTATTATATTGGGCGCGAGAAGTAGATATATTAGTGCGAGAAGGCTACAAAGATTTATTCAAATATATCAAGCTATTCAAACTAATGCACACCATTTATCCACTGCCACAGCAAGGCTATAATATTATCCTACATGGCCCCATATCACCTTTTGTAAAATCAACAATGCGTTATGGCTTACAGTTCGCCAAATTTCTACCCGCCCTATTACAATCCAAAAATTGGCGCATGGATGCTGAAGTACAACCTCCTGAAACTGGAAAACATTTCCACTATACTTTAGATAAAAATACCTCATTACGCAGCCACTTTAAAACTTCCAATTTATTTGATAGCAAACTAGAAGCCGATTTCGCCGCCGATTTTGAAGCCAAATATGGCGGCACCAAACGGAAATGGAAATTAGCCAGAGAAGATGAACTCATTGTTCTCGGCGACACCGTAATGATTC
>JALVRY010000219.1:0-970 GCA_027024625.1 Thiotrichaceae bacterium | reverse complement strand
TATTTACAACGGAAATTAGAGAAAATACATGAAGCTGGACGAAGTGATCTGATTTTATTACTTTATGAAAGTAGCAATGTAGCAGAAGGCGTTTTTGAGGAAATTTCAGCCGGAGAAGTCCTGAGATTTACTAAAAAACCGGTACTAAAAGAGGTGTTGGCAGCGGTGGAACAGTGAGCAGTGCTGCCTCAATGAACAAAACCAAGCTTTGGGATAAATACCAAGGCGTGAAGAATTTTCTTAAACCATAATTCAACAGTTTTTCTACATATGAACGGCAACTAACCAGAAAGCCAGACAGTATTTTTTCTTCATTTCTATCAAAAATATCAATTAGGAACTACCCGACTTTTTTACGATGTGAAACAAACCAGCGTTGGATTAATTCAACTTGAAATTGATAGCCATCTGAAATTGGTTCTATTATTTCTCGCAATAATAAATTTTCCATTGTAGCTTCAAATTCATCATCATCAGAAAAATGTGCACGTAAACTATTTTCGCTAGCGTACCCATTCCCTGCTGCTAAAAGTTGCAGTATGGTTGCACCTTTTTTAGTGACTTGATTATTAGCAATATCGGCAAAGAAGAATCGTCCATGTTGTAATGCTCCTTCTATGGCTGCGTCTACGTCACTAACTTCGGCTAGGCGACGTTTATTAATAGGTTGTTTATTTTTCATACTCACAATTTCTGAACAAATTAGCTGTACTAAAGCTGGATGAGAACGGGTGAGTGCCATCACCCGTTCAGTGGCGGCTTTTTCGTAGCGAAGTGTAAAATCTTTAACTGGTTGTTCTATTAATTGCAATGCTTCATTGTCTTGTAAATAGCTAATTTGTACTGTTTGTACGTTGATTAAATAGCTGGCCCAACGTTCAAATTCATTAATCGTGTGTGAACCTGACAGTAGCATTTTTATACGTGGACGGTGTTGAATGATATGCCGAAACATGCTAAGTACTGAAAC
>JALVRY010000218.1 GCA_027024625.1 Thiotrichaceae bacterium | reverse complement strand
CATTATTTGTCTTACTATTAATTATTGTAGGTAATATTTTTGTGCGCCTACTCGGTGATGTGAGCGCTGGCAACTTACCCGTTGAAGTACTGGGTAAACTGGTTTCATTACAATCAATTAATGTCATGATTAAGCTTACCCCAATCGCATTACTTATCGGTATGATGCTGGCATTTGGGCGGTTGTATCGTGATCATGAAATCTTAGCGCTTCATGCTTCAGGCGTTGGCCCTAAGCAATTTTACAAAGGCATCTTTTTGTTTGTCGGCCCTCTTACGCTACTTATGGCTGCGCTTGTTTTATTCGTTATTCCTAATATCGAGCAAGCTAGCCAAGATATTAAGCAAGAAATTAAACAACGCCCTGAAGCTGCAGGAATTCCTGTTGGTGAGTTTATGCACGCGAATATGAACGGGAAAAAACTCACTCTTTTTGTTGAAGATATTGACAAAGAAAATGTTGTAATGAAAAAAGTTTTTTTACACTTAGACGATAAAAAAACTAAAGAAAGCAGTAAAAATAGTATAGGAAGAAATACCCCCGAAAATACAGAAATGATACTAACGGGCGAACAGGCTTTGCTCTATATCAACCCAGAAGCAGGTAGTCGTATTTTCAAGTTTAAAAATGGCAGTCTCTATAGCAACAACAAAAACACGGGGGAATTTACAATCTTTAAGTTTAAAGAACATGGTTTGCATGTTCCTGCATTAAAAGTTTCAGAATCTAGAAACCTTGAAACTAAATCATTTAGCACGCTATTAAAAAATGATGACAATGAAAGCAAAGCACAAATACATTGGCGATTGGCCTTAATATTTTCCGCGCCTATTATGGCACTCTTGGCGTTTCCATTAAGTTATACGACACCTAGGCAAGGCCGTTATGGGAAGCTTGCTATCGGCATTTTACTTTACGCTGTTTATGCTAACTTAATTATCACTGGTCAATCAAAAATTGAAGAAGGTGTAATCCCTAACTGGCTAGGACTTTGGTGGGCGCACGGTATATTCATAATACTCGCACTTTGGTTGATACGACGACAATATGGCAGTGTGAGATAGATTATGCTCAAACTTATCGACCGTTACCTTTGGACATCTACCCTGCAAGGTTTGCTAATCGCATGGGTTGCATTGGTCACTTTAGACGTATTTTTTGCCTTCATTTCTGAATCAGGAAAAACTAACGCTCTGTATTCAACTTCACAAGCGGTCATCTATCTCATCTTCACATTGCCTAGCCGTTTTTATGAGTTCTTTCCAACTTCAATATTAATTGGGGCTTTATTAGGCTTAGGTAATCTTGCTGCTAACTCAGAATTTACCGCAATGCGAGCTGCTGGTCTTTCTATTGGGCAAATAATTTATTCCGTCATGAAGCTAGGACTGCTGCTGGCGATAGGCATTTTTATTGTAGGTGAATGGCTAGTACCCGCTGCAGATCTCCATGCAAGAAATTTCAAAGCACATTTAAAAAATAAAAACATAGTCTTGGTAGGCGATACAGGTCTTTGGTTAAAAGAAAAGAATCGTATTATTCATATAAATAGCGTAGTCAATAAAAAACAAATATCCGACATCTCAATTTACACATTTAAAGAAGACCATACAGGACTAAAGTCACTTATAACCAGTAGTAATGCAACAGT
>JALVRY010000217.1 GCA_027024625.1 Thiotrichaceae bacterium | reverse complement strand
ATCAATCGCGGTATAACAATTAGCGACTGACTGCGCCTCAACACCTTGTGAGGCATCAACCACCAATAAAGCCCCTTCACAGGCTGAAAGAGAACGAGAAACTTCGTATGAAAAGTCTACATGACCAGGGGTGTCGATAAAGTTGAGGTGGTAGGTTTGACCGTCTTTAGAATGAAAATCAAGCGATACACTTTGTGCCTTAATGGTAATGCCACGTTCGCGCTCAATATCCATAGAGTCAAGTACTTGTGAGTCCATTTCACGCTCGCTTAAACCTTCACAGGTTTGAATAAAACGATCTGAGATGGTCGACTTGCCGTGGTCTATATGGGCAATAATAGAAAAATTTCGGATATTCTGGTTGGCTTGTGACATTGGCTACCGCGGTTAATGCTTTAAGTCGCGCTCTTCATCAATTAGAAAGTGCCGACCTTAGAGCTTCTTCATCAAAGAAATGATAGAAAATAACGTCATCATTCACCATTACTACAGGTACATCAGCATCGTACTTTTTTTGTAATTTAGGGTCTTCGTCAATATCTATCTGTTTAATTCTATACCCCAGATCTTCTTGAAGCTGAGATAAAGAAGCCACCACATCTTCACATAGGTGGCAGCCTTCGCGATGATACACGATTACGTCTTGTGAGAATATCTGCATGATTAACTATTGTTTAAATTGAGACCTTTGTACGAATCAGGTGACGAGTATAAAGCCACAATGTTATCGCATCACTATTTTCTGATTTTATTATTTTTTGACACTTGGCTTTTCTGCCTTTAAGGCAAGGTAACGTGCTGAGCCTTCTCTTAGTACAAGGAAAGCATAGGTTTTATTCTCTTGCATGCCTGCTACTAAACTTTCAAAATGCTTGATATTTTTAATCTTTTCACCTTTTAGCATTAATAAAACATCACCTGGTTCAATCCCTGCATGACGGGCTGAATCACCTTTGACTTGTTTAACGACCACACCATTTTCAATCTCTAATGCTTTCTTTGCGATGTCATCTAACTCGGCTAATTCCATTCCCAGAATTAATGTTGGTTTTTGTAGTGCTTTTTTAGACTTTTCTTCAGGTTGCGCTTTACTAAACACAGTACCTTCAGAAGGTAGCTCTCCAAGTTTTAAGCTTAATTCTTCCGTTTTATCACCACGCCTAACCTTAATTTTAATTTCTTTATCAATAGATGTTGCCCCAACCAGAACAGGCAGTGCAGACGCATCTCTTACTGGATTTCCATTAAATTCCAACACAATATCGCCTTGCTGTAAAATACCCAAGGCTGGGCCTTCTTTAATCACATCAACAACCAAAGCTCCTTTAGGTTTATCTAAGCCAAAAGAAAGCGCTAGCTCACGCGTCACCTCTTGAATATAAACACCCAACCAACCTCGTGATACTTTACCTTTGGTTTTTAACTCAGCAACCACATGTTTTGCTACATCAATCGGTATGGCAAATGAGACTCCCATAAAACCACCTGTACGGCTATAAATTTGAGAGTTAATACCAACCACTTCACCTTTCATATTAAACAAAGGGCCGCCAGAGTTACCAGGGTTAATAGCAACATCGGTTTGAATAAAGGGAACATAATTTTCTGTCGGTAAGCTACGACCTTTAGCGCTAACGATGCCGGCTGTTACACTA
>JALVRY010000216.1:4928-5336 GCA_027024625.1 Thiotrichaceae bacterium | reverse complement strand
GAGTAAAGTGAGCTGATCAGCCGTGTTGGTTTCAGGATTATGCCGAAAAGCAAAACCGCTGATTTGCAACCAATGCCCATGCCCCGTCCAATCGTGAATCGAGTTATTGATAACTTTTTGCAAATCACGCCCTTTGATTTTTACCAAAGCCAACTTAGCAGGATAAGCAAATAGCTCATTTAAGGTTTTACGAGAAATCTGGCTACCCGCTGGAATATTCCGATTTAGCCGTAAGCTACCCGAATTAATAAAGGCAATTTGTGCTCCTTGGTCGGCATAATATTTTACGGCTAAATCCATAGCCCAATCGCCTAAATTTGTTTCAAAACGACGAATTTCCAGCTCCTCAGCTTTCAACTCCACGGCTGTTTTACCTAATTTTTCATCTAAACAGCTTGCAGAGAGTTT
>JALVRY010000216.1:0-4918 GCA_027024625.1 Thiotrichaceae bacterium | reverse complement strand
ATTCATGTTTTTGTTTCCAATCAGCAATCCTTTTGACCATGCTTGGGTCAGCTTTAATCTTGGCTAATGGCTGAAACTTAAAATCCACCGCGACTGTTCCCGATGGCTGCGGTGAAATATGGGCAACTGTTGCCGTAATCGCATCGGCATCTGCCTTAATTACATAACGCCCATTAACCTTAGCACTTTGCTTATTATGCTCATGCCCACCAAAAATAATATCAGGAGCTTGCTTGCCCAACACCTGTAGCAATTGCTTATCTTGTTCAATAGATAAATGCGTAAGTGCAATTACCACTTTTGCCCCTTGTTTACGGAGTAATTGTGTCATGCGTTTAGCCGTTGAGATAGGTTCAGCAATCTGGCTCACATACTTGGGGAACTTGCTATCTGTCGTTATTCCAAATATTCCCACTTTAATTCCATTCAACGTCAGTATTTTTGATGGTACTAGCTGTTTGCCACCAATATGTGCATCAGGTCTAAAATGAACATTGGATGACACCCAATCAAACTGCGACTCAGCGATACGCTGCCGCAAAATCTTAGCGTGTTTCATTTTGCTCTTATCAAACTCATGATTCCCAAATGTCACCAGCATACGCGGATCATCCGCTTGGGCATCGCCATCCAATAAATTCATCACGTCCACCATCTGCTCGCCTTTAAACTCACGGCTAAGCAATGAAGGAAACAGAAAATCTCCGGCATGAAGCAACAAGACATCACCCTGTTTTTCTAACTGCTTACGCAAAGTGCGAACCTTTGCTAGATTATCCAAACGATATACATCATTGATTGCCAATACAGTAAAACCTTTGGGATGACTCGGCTTAGATGGCGGCAAAGAACAAGAGCCAATAAATAAAATAACAATGAAGAGGATGAGAGAGCGGCGTGTAAGCATCGACGTGGACCGATTATGATTATAAATTGAAGTAATTATAAGCATAGTTGAAAAATCTCAGACTTTACGAAGAAAAGATGCACATTCTAATGATGGCTGGGTTTTGTAACCTCGTATATACGTTTCTGATTCTATGATTATTTGAATTTCAAAGTGTAGTAAATGGAGGTGGAGTAATTCCCATCAGCTAATAATCTGTGGTTAGTGATTAAATTACAGTTTAGCTAATGCATCCAATAAGCGATTAACATCTGCCTCGGTATGGCTTGCTGAAAAGGTGACTCGTAAACGTGCTGTTCCTTCTGGCACGGTAGGGGGGCGGATGGCGGTTACTAAGATTCCTTGCTGTTGCAAGGTTTTACTGGCTTGCACTGCGGTAGCATTATCGCCCAACAAAATGGGTTGAATTGCGGTATAAGACGGCATTAGCTGCAAACCTAATTGCTCTGCACCTGAGCGAAATTGTTGGATTAATGCCTGTAACTTCTCTCGTCGCCATGTTTCTTTTTCGATCAGTTTTAAGCTAGCCGATGTTGCAGCGGCAATTGCAGCGGGCATGGCGGTGGTGTAAATCCATGTTCTTGCAGTTTGTTTTAAATACTCGATCAAATCCTCTGAGCCTGCGATAAATGCTCCTGCCGTACCCACGGCTTTACCCAGCGTGCCCATTAGCACGGGTACATCATCTTGACTTAAACCTTGCTCCTCCAATAAACCTGCACCACGTTTACCTAAAACCCCCAAGCCATGCGCATCATCTACCATAAACCATGCTTGATGTTGCTTGGCTAGCTTTGCCATTTGTGTAACAGGAGCGACATCACCATCCATACTAAATACACCATCACAAAGGATTAACTTATCTCCCGACTGTTGTTTGCCAAGCTTTTGTTGCAAATCCACAAGATCATTATGTGGATAACGAGAGAGTTTTGCTCTAGCTAGCAAAGCCGCATCCACCAAGGATGCATGATTCAATCGGTCAGCATAGATTTTATCACCCCGTTGAACCAAAGCATTAACCACCCCCAAATTTGCCATATAGCCTGTAGAAAACAACAAAGCCCGTTGCCGCCCTGTAAAAGTTGCCAACTCCTCCTCTAATTGCTGATGATAAATACTATGACCATTAATCAAATGAGCTGCACCACTCCCCACTCCCACATGGCTTGCAGCATCCACAAATGCCTTGACCACAGCAGGATGATTCGCCAAACCGAGGTAATCATTACTACAAAAAGTTAAAAAAGACTGACCGTCAATTTGCATAAGCGGCTGCTGAGCAGACTCGGCTAAACGAGTAGAACGGTAGAGATGTTGCTGTTTTTTTTGAGCTAGGAATTGGGGGATATTGTTAGGATTCATGCTGTGCTACTTTGATAAATTTGTATAGTGGTTTAATGTGGATATATTTGGTCTACGCAGTTGCAAGATGTGATCTCATCCTTTTGATAGTTGGTATTCCATATTCATCAAAAGATGACTATAATCATGACCATAAAAAAGGAGTTTACTATGCAGGAATATTCGATTGCTGATGCAAAAACGCATTTGCCACGTATTGTACATGAGGTTGAAAAATCAGGAAGAATCCATCTTACCCGTTATGGTAAGCCAGTGGCTGTTATTTTATCTGAAGCAGAATACAGCACCTTAAAGCAAGGTAAAAAGACAACAGCAAAAGAAGCCTTACAAACTTTTCTTGCTAATGATGAGTTTAAAGATGTTGATGTCGATACACATATATTTGATCAAGACAGAGCAAAACAACAAGGCAGGGAGATTCAGCTTTGACTCTAAAATATTTGCTGGATACCAATATTTTATCTGAACCAACCAAAAAACAACCCAACCACCAAGTTATTCAAAAGCTATTAGAGCACCACGACCAAATAGCAACCGCTGCACAAGTGCTTTATGAATTAAGCATCGGGCTTGAACGAATGCCAGAATCTGCCAGAAAAAGAAAAGTTAGTCACTTTCTAGAAACCTTTGTCCGACCAACAATCCCGATACTTCCCTATAATGAAGCTGCTGCTAACTGCCATGCTAAACAAGCAATACAACAACCCAAGGGGATTACACTTCCTTTTGTTGATTCTCAAATTGCCTCTATTGCAGAGGCTAATGGTTTGATTTTAGTTACTCGAAATATTAATGATTTTAAGTATTTACGAGGGATTGAATTGGAGGATTGGTTTGTCTCTTAGAAAAGGAATCACAAAGAAAGATTTTTCACGCTTAAAAAGACCTCATCATGAAATGCCTGATTTTGTTAATCAGGCACTACAAGAAAATAACTTAATGGAGGCTTATAACAATCGCCCTCCTTATCAACAAAATGATTATATCGGCTGGATTACACGGGCAAAACGACAAGACACCATTGATAAAAGGCTTACTCAAATGCTTGATGAGCTAAAGGGTGGTAAGTTGTATATGAAAATGAAATATCAAGCTAAATCTTAATAGGTCTTTGTATATCTGCTTAATTGCAAGATGCGACCTCGTTCTCCCAAAACCCGCCCCTACAATGTGCTTTGATCAAACAATAAAGTCTTCAACTAGCAATAAATCACTGGAACAAGAAAAGAAATAGAATCAACTCCCTAATCGCTCTAAAACCTGTTGATATAGAGACAAAGAAAGCCGATAACCGTCCTGTATTGCTTGTTCTAATAATATTTTCGCATCATCAACCAGTAAAACATCTTTCTGCACAGCAAGAATAAGCAACCCCGCCAGCCCTGTGATCTTTAAGCCCATTTGTTGGGCAATTTTTCGACCTTTTTTCTCATCAATAATCAAGGGGCATTGTTGCTGCAAAGCAAGCTCTATCGCTTCTGCCTTACCTGCATCTAGCAGTATCAATAAATTGCTAAAACGCTTGGAAGGTTTTGCAGATTTGATTACCATACAAGAAGAATCTAGTACGTCCTCGCAATTGTTAAGTCCTGCTAAAAGTTCTTGATACACGGTTTCAGGAATAAGAACCTGATCAAATAAATCACACAATAGAGAAAGGCGGTGCTGTTTTTCCAAGATAATTAGCGTGGTGGTATCACTAACAATAAGCTGTATCATCAGTCGAGTAGCGTATTAATCGTTTCTAAGTCTTCGGATAAATCATAATCAGCAATAGGGATATTTAACTGTCCTAGCATTGCCAATGTTTCAGACTTCGTTTTATCCAACGATGCCGCTAATTGACCAAGGCTTAAATCACCCGATTGAAATGCTTTTATCGCCATCCAAGGTTGCAAGCCTTGCTCCATAAGATGACTACCAAACGGCAAAGCAACACCAATAGGCTTGCCCCGACGGGTAATTAGCATATATTCATCCTCAGCAAAGGACTTGCTTAATTTCCCCGGATTAGTTTGTAGCTCTTTTATGCCAATCACATTCATTACAAAGTACTCCTTGTTAGTGGTACTTTCATTTTAACAGCTTTATAAAAATAAAACATGCCAGTTTATATCTGTTCTTGTATGAAATAGACCCAGTACATCAACCAGTACAAAGTGTCTATATCTGCATCTCTGAATCAAAAGGGCAATCAAAGTGGCAGACTCAATTGATTATGGCTACTGTTTACTTAGTGTTCATTCCGTAAATCACGATGACTTACCTAATAACATTAAAATCGGTGGCTATCGTAATATTCCATTTCTACTACTAGGCAGGCTTGCTGTTGACAAAAATTATCAAGGTCAAGGATATGGCGATACGCTGATTATCCACGCATTCAAAACAACAATGGAAGTTGCCGAAAAGATAGGAATATTAGGGATTATTGTTGACGCAAAAGATGATAAGGCAGCATCTTTTTATCGTGGATTTGGATTTGGATTTGGATTTGGATTTGGATTTGGATTTGGATTTGGATTTGGATTTGGATTTGGATTTGGATTTGGATTTGGATTTGGATTTGGATTTCAGCCACTGATAGGCACAAAAAACCGCCTTGTTTTACCAATCTCTGTAATGAAGGGCTGGTATAGTAAAAGT
>JALVRY010000215.1 GCA_027024625.1 Thiotrichaceae bacterium | reverse complement strand
AAAAGATGATTGTAGCAAGTTGAAACCAACAAATGCGGTAAGCCAAAGCAAGCCATCGCCAACAATACCAAATTTCACCAATAAAACCGTTACAAGTACAACAGTACCCGCAAATGCCATAATTACATTATTAAGACTCATTTTTCTCTCCTATAAATTTAATAATACATCCAGATGACGTTATCGTTTTTTAATATTGACGTATTTTCTGGATAACTCACCAGAGTATAGCTGTCTTGGTCGACCAATGCGAGATTCAGGGTCATCCATCATTTCATCCCAATGGGTAATCCAGCCGACGGTTCTTGCTAAAGCAAAAATAACAGTGAACATATTTAATGGAATCCCCATAGCAAGCAAGATAACGCCCGAGTAGAAGTCAACATTAGGGTAAAGATTGCGAGAGACAAAATACTCATCTTTTAAGGCGATCTCTTCAAGTTGTATGGATAACTCAAATAATTTTTTATACTCATTATCAGGGCCAAGTTTCTCAAGCAAATTATGACAAACCTTGCGGATAATCCTAGCACGCGGGTCATAATTTTTATACACACGATGTCCAAATCCCATCAAGCGGAAACGATCATTCTTATCTTTTGCTCGATCAATATAATGCTGAATGCCTTTGCCAGATTCGAGTATTTCCATCAACATGCGAATAACAGCCTCGTTTGCCCCGCCATGAGCAGGCCCCCATAGTGAGGCAATACCCGCAGCAACAGCGGCAAAAGGATTAGCCTCTGAACTGCCAGTTAAACGCACAGTGGAAGTTGAGGCGTTTTGTTCATGATCTGCGTGGAGGATCAGCAAAAGGTCTAGTGCTTTTACCATGATAGGATCTGGCTCATACTCCTCAGTTGGGACAGCAAACATCATGTGTAAAAAATTACTTGAGTAATCTAGGCTGTTTTTAGGGTACATAAATGGCAAGCCATGAGCATATCGGTAACTCCATGCTGCAATGGTTGGCATTTTTGCAATTAAACGATGAGCTGCAATACGGCGGCTTTTGATGTCATGTACATCACTCTCATCTTGGAAGAATGCAGACAATGCGCCGACTACACCTACCATAATTGCCATTGGGTGAGCATCACGTCTGAAACCACTGTAGAAGCGTTTGAATGCCTCATGCAGCATAGTATGTCGAGTTATTATGTTATTAAACTCGTCTGCTTCTTTTTCATTCGGTAGTTCACCGTTTAGAAGTAAGTAGCATGTCTCCAAAAAAGTGCTGTTTTCCGCCAATTCTTCGATGGGGTAACCACGATAGCGTAATATGCCTTTCTCCCCATCCATGTAAGTGATGGCACTACGACAACTTGCGGTAGACATAAAACCTGAATCATAAGTGAAATAACCGAGTTGTTTGTAGAGAGTGCGCACATCAATTGTGGCAGGCCCTTCTGTTGGTCGTAAAATAGGTAACTCAATTTCTTTACCTGTTGAGTTATCTGTCAGTGTAATTGTGTCTTTATTCGGCATATTATTTCCTTCATGCTTCGAATGTATAACGAATAATGGCTTATTGGGGAATACACTATTCGTTTCAAGAATAAAAAAGAGCTATTATACGTTACTTTTAATGATATACGCGGATTTTTGATGAAACGGTTGCTACTTCTAACAGTTATTTTACTATTTCTGGGCTTAC
>JALVRY010000214.1 GCA_027024625.1 Thiotrichaceae bacterium | reverse complement strand
TAATAAAGCGATTCGTTTACGTGATCCACGACGTTTTGGAGCTGTTTTGTGGACCAATAAGAATCCACTGAAACATAAGCTGATTCGTTCTCTAGGGCCTGAGCCGTTGGGTGATGATTTTAATGCTGACTATTTATATCAGCGGTCACGAAATCGTTCTGTAAGTATTAAACAGTTTATTATGAATGGTCAGATAGTTGTTGGTGTGGGTAATATCTATGCCTGTGAATCGCTCTTCAAGTCAAGAATCTCCCCCAAAGCAATTGCAGGAAAAGTGTCAAAGGCGCGTTATCAAAAACTAGTCAACATGATTAAAGAAGTACTGGCACAAGCAATAGAACAAGGCGGCACAACCTTAAAAGATTTTGTACAAGCAGAAGGGAAACCAGGCTATTTTCAGCAAGAACTTAATGTGTATGGCCGAGTTGATGAGGCCTGTTATAGCTGCAACTCAAAAATTAAACAGATCAAGCAGGGACAACGCTCTACCTTTTATTGTACAAAGTGCCAGCGCTAGTTAGCGTTGATCACCTTTTCATTTGAAAGTGGTATAGACAAAACGGCAGCAGTCAAAATGAAGATGACCGACCCCCAAAGGCAGGCAACAATACCTTGCTCTTGATAAATCCACCCCGATAACAGTGTTCCCGTTAATCTACCTCCTGCATTTGCCATATAATAAAAGCCAACATTCATGGCAACTTTATCATGATCAGCATAGGACAAAATCAAAAAAGAATGAACTGCAGAGTTAATGGCAAAGATGACACCAAAGAGAAATAAGCCAAGCAGTAGCGTTATTGAAGGGTCAAAGTTTAGTTTTAACCCCAATGCAATTCCTGCGGGGATTAGCGCTAAAATAAAGGCTAATTGTTGTGCGCTGCGCCCAGTTGGTACGCGTTTCTTGAAGAGCTTGGGCGTTAATGCTTGAATGAAGCCATAGCCAATGACCCATAAGGCCATAAATGAACCTATTTCAGAAAAACTCCAGCCTAGTATCTCAAATAAAAATACAGGAACAGCGACCACAAACCAAATATCACGCGCACCAAATAGGAAGAAGCGAGCTGCAGATAACCAGTTAATTGATGCTGTATTAGAAAAAACGTGGGAGAATTTAGGCTTATTTTTTGCCTTGCCCATCTCTTTTGGTAATAAAAATAAAGTAAGTAGAAGTACCGTCGCAAGAAATCCCGCTAAAATAAAAAGTGCAGTTCTAAAGCCAAAGAGATCTAATAAGAAAGCACCTAAAAAGAAACCCACGCCTTTTAATGCATTTTTAGAACCTGTCAGGACAGCCACCCATTTGAAGAGCCTAGGATTTTCCTTGGCAGATTTAATCAAACTTTTTACGCCTGACTTAGCTGACATTTTATTTAAATCTTTTGCAATGCCCGATAAGGCCTGAGCAAACATCACATATGGCACGCTTAGCATATTGTCGCTAACGGTTAACATCACTAAGGCGAGAATTTGCATACTCATGCCAAGGTGCATCGTTATATTTAAACCAAGCTTTGCGCCTAGCCACCCCCCAATAAGGTTAGTAACAATGCCAAAGAATTCATAAAATAAGAAAAGGGTAGCGACTTCTAGCGGTGAATAACCTAAAAGATGAAAATACAATACAACTAGCATGCGGATAGCACCATCAGTGA
>JALVRY010000213.1:5321-15366 GCA_027024625.1 Thiotrichaceae bacterium | reverse complement strand
ACATCCGCCGTTTGTGGCATGCCTAAAATGCCTGCTTTGCAATTTATTCAAGAGCATGAGAGTTTAGATCGTGGGCTATATAGTGGCTATCTGGGGACGGTTAATATGAATGATGAAACTCAGTTATATGTCAACCTACGTTGTATGCAGATTCATAAAGATCGGTTAATTTTATATGCGGGCGGTGGTATTACCCATGAATCCCAGCCTGAAAAAGAATGGCAAGAAACCAGCTTAAAATGTAGAACCTTATTGGATGCAATTAATGTCTGAAGTCTTACAAAATACCCAGCATATTTTTGACCTCGTAGAGCTTTGTGTCCAGAATGGAGTCCATCATGCTGTCGTTTGCCCGGGTTCTCGTTGTGCTCCATTACTGATTAGCTTTGGGCTACACCATGCAATCAAAACAATTTCGGTAACAGATGAGCGTTCAGCAGGGTTTATTGCCCTTGGTATTGCTCAACAAACAAGCAAACCTGTTGCTCTTATTTGTACATCGGGTACAGCCGGTCAGAATTTTGCACCTGCTGTGACAGAAGCCTTCTACCAAAATGTACCCCTGCTGGTACTTACCGCAGACCGCCCACCTGAGTGGATTGATCAATGGGATGGGCAAACCATTCACCAACGGGGAATGTATGGCGATCATGTGAATGCGAGCGTAGATTTTACGGCTGGGGAAAAATCCTTACAGATGGCGATGGATGTCATTACCTTGGCAATTTCAACATCCTGCCCTGTTCATTTGAATATCCCTGTTAGCAAGCCCTTTTATCCTTTAGAAAAAGATGATTTACCCCAACAAGAGGATATTTATCGTCGATGTCAGCGGGTACATGCGAATCAATCATTAAATAAAAAAATCCATACGGTTTTACCTAAATCTTTGCTTAAAACCATAAATACAAGTCATAAAATATTAGTGCTTAGTGGACAGGCTTCTGTGGATAGAGAGCTTAATCATTTATTGAAACAGATTAATATTCCTGTAATTGGAGATATTATTAGCAATATCCCCAAGCCTGAGCGAACTGATATTTTCTTTAATACGGATGATGCTTCTTTTTGCCCTGATTTACTGATCACCATCGGGCGATCTGTTATCTCAGAAAAACATAAAGACTACTTCCGCAATAACAAGCCTAAACATCATTGGCATATTGGTGTTGGTATGGTGGGTGATCCATACCAAACACTGACGCAAATTATCGCCATGCAAGCTGTGGATTTTTTCAAACAATGGCTGAATGAGGCTTGGAAAATAAAATCTCAACAGGCTTATCAGCAAGTTATTTTAGAGCGACATCAACAGGCAAAAAAACATATTCAAACTTGCCTAGCAGAACATGGTTTTAATCAATATTTTGCAACAGTGATGATATTAAAAGCACTCCCTGAAAATAGTGTGCTACATCTTGCAAATAGTATGACCGTTCGAATCGCAAACCACATTGGTTTAGAAAATACAGACATTGAAGTTTGCTCAAATCGTGGCACATCTGGCATTGATGGCTGTGTGAGTACAGCAGTCGGGTACGCGATTGCTAATCCTGATAAAATACAAACCTTAATTATTGGTGATCTAGCTTTTTTGTATGATCGAAATGCCTTGTGGCTAAACCAAGAGCTTCCTAAGAATTTAAGAATTATTGTGATGAACAATAAAGGCGGCGGCATATTTAAGTTAATAGCTGGACCAACTAATCAGGGTGAGCTTGAAACATTATTTAGTACACCTCACCAACGCACAGCACAACTTACTGCAAAAGAATTTAATATAAGATACGACTCAGCAAATACAGCAGAAGAATTACAACAGGCTTTGCAATCACTGCCGACACAAGACCCTTCTATTTTAGAAGTTTTTACAGATATGCAGGCAAATGAACGTGTATTTAGAGCGATTAATAATTTAGACCTAAATCTATGACTTCAATGCGGATTTAGGAAAAAGGATAAAAAATGAATTGGAAAACCATTAAAGAATACCAAGAGATTAAGTTTCAAAGCCTAGATGGCATTGCCAAAATCAGTATTAACCGCCCAGAAAAACACAATGCGTTTACCCCGTTAACAGTGAAAGAAATGATGGATGCCATGAATATTTGCCGTGATAGTGATGAGCTCAAAGTTATTATTTTGACAGGTGAGGGTGATAAAGCATTTTGTAGTGGCGGTGATCAAAGCGTGCGGGGGCATGGTGGTTACCTTGGTAAAGATGAAGTACCACGCCTTAACGTGCTAGACCTGCAAAAACAAATTCGTAGTATTCCCAAAGTGGTAATTGCTGCTGTGGCGGGCTGGGCGATTGGGGGTGGGCATGTACTACACATGATTTGTGATTTAACTATTGCGGCTGACAATGCCATGTTTGGGCAAACAGGCCCTAAAGTTGGCTCCTTTGATGGTGGTTTTGGGGCTTCCTATATGGCAAGAATTGTTGGTCAGAAAAAGGCTCGGGAAATTTGGTTCCTTTGTGAAAAATACAATGCAGATGATGCTTTGCAAATGGGCTTAGTCAATAAAGTTGTACCTTTGGATCAATTAGAGAAAACATCAGTAGAATGGGCTAAGAAGATAATGCAGCACTCACCGCTGGCAATCCGCATGTTAAAATCTGCTTTCAATGCGGAGCTAGATGGTCAAGCAGGCATTCAAGAATTAGCAGGCAATGCAACTTTGCTTTATTACCTCACAGAGGAAGCCAAGGAAGGGCGAGATGCCTTTATGGAAAAACGCTCTCCTGATTTTGATAAGTTCCCCAAATTTCCATAATTGGTTTTATTATCCTTTGATAAATCTCAAACTTTACTCATCTTCTTTCCTTTAGCTTTTTGTAATTGATTTGTATCAAGGGGGATATAGCCCTGTCCATTTAGAGTTAACATTCCTTAAAATTCGATAATGGAGAGCTATGCTATGAGTGAAAAATTCACGAAAAGTATGGCAAGAAATATTTACTACGGAGGATCCGCTTTTTTCTTCCTGTTACTTCTTGCCTTAACTTTTGATACTCATACCGCACTTCCTGATCGCGATAATCGTCAAAATCTGACGGAGCAAGTTGCGATGGGAAAAATGTTGTGGGAAAAAAATGACTGTATTGGTTGCCATACTTTATTGGGTGAGGGTGCATATTTTGCACCTGAGCTGGGTAATGTATACAAGCGTTTTGGCAATAGTACAGAGGCCATCATGGGCTTTATTAAGAGTCGCCCTAAAGATGGAATACCTGGTCGCCGCAGTATGCCGCAGTTTAACTTTAATGATGATGAGTTAGCCGCTATTGCCGCATTCTTAAAATATGTTAGCGAGGTCAAGACCGCTAATGATTGGCCACCAAATGTTCAAGGGTAGGGAGGAAATATTATGAAATATGAATCACAATCCGTTGCGAAGCTCTACTTTATTGCGGCTATTGGCTTATTTGTTGGTCAAATACTTTTCGGTGCAGTGCTAGGCCTTCAATACGTTATGGGAGATTTCCTTTTCCCTGAAATACCGTTCAATGTTGCCCGTATGGTGCACACTAACTTACTAATCGTTTGGCTACTTTTTGGATTTATGGGGTCGGCGTACTACCTTGTGCCAGAAGAATCTGAGCGTGAATTATTTTCCCCAATGTTAGCTAAGCTAATGTTTTGGATATTCCTCGTCGCAGGTGCATTAACCATTCTTGGCTATCTACTTGTTCCCTACTCAACTTTAGCGGACATGACAGGCAATGACATATTGCCAACCATGGGACGTGAGTTTCTGGAGCAACCTACGATAACCAAGCTGGGAATTGTCGTTGTCGCCCTTGCCTTCTTGTATAACATCGGCATGACTATCCTAACAGGACGTAAAACCGTCATTAACCTTGTGTTATTAACAGGTCTTGTGGGTTTAGCTGTATTCTTCCTATTCTCATTCTACAATCCAGATAATGTTGTATTAGATAAATTCTGGTGGTGGTGGGTTGTTCACCTATGGGTTGAAGGTGTTTGGGAATTAATCCTTGGTTCTTTACTTGCTTATGTCTTAATCAAGACTACAGGTGTTGACCGTGAGGTTATTGAGAAATGGTTATACATCATTGTTGCCATGTCGCTAATCACAGGACTCGTCGGTACAGGTCATCACTTCTTCTGGATTGGTACACCTGAATATTGGCAGTGGTGGGGATCAATCTTCTCTGCAATGGAGCCAATTCCATTCTTTATGATGACTGTATTTGCATTCAATATGGTTAATAAACGCAGAAAAGATCATCCAAACAAAGCCGCTGTATTATGGGCATTGGGAACCAGTGTTATGGCATTTTTAGGTGCAGGTGTATGGGGATTCTTACACACACTCGCTCCTGTGAACTACTACACTCACGGTACGCAAATTACGGCTGCACATGGTCATATGGCATTCTACGGTGCTTATGTCATGGTGGTATTAACCGTTATTTCGTATGCAATGCCCATTATCAATGGTCATGCGGCTAAGAGTGCGAAAGCTCAGGTAATAGAGATGTGGTCATTCTGGTTAATGACAATCTCGATGGTCTTTATCACGTTGTTCCTAACAGGTGCAGGTATCTTGCAAGTGTATCTACAGCGTTATGCAGATAATCCATTACCATTTATGGTTGTTCAAGAGAAGATCTCTTTGTTCTATTGGTTGCGTGAAACTGCGGGTATTATCTTCCTTGTTGGCTTAATTCTGTTTGTAGCTAGCTTCTTTATGAAGTCAGATGATTGATAGTTATCATCGTTAAACCAATGATAATTTGATTTACTACATCTGGGCTTATGAAATTTATAAGCTCAGATATGGTTAGTAATCGATTATCTAAAATGGAAAGACCTTCTTATGAGTACTGATACAAATTTGAAGGTAGCGAATCGCTCGGCAGAACTGCCGGGCGATTTTGCTATCTGGATCTTCATTTGTGCAGAATTACTGGTTTTTGCCGTATTCTTTCTTGCTTATGCTTTTGCTCGCAGTGGTGATGTTGAAATGTTTAACCACTTTCAACAAACTTTAGACAAAGAAAGTGGGGCACTTAATACTTTTGTGTTGATTAGCTCCAGTTATTTTGTTGTCCGAGCCGTACAAGCCATCAAACAAGATTTGCAGCAACAATGTGCAAACTGGCTACTTGCTGCCTTGGCAGGAGGTGGTGTTTTCCTCGTTGTTAAAATAATGGAATTTGCAGATAAGATTTCTCACGGTATCAACCTCAGTACAAATACTTTCTACATGTTTTACCTTTCACTTACCTTTTTTCACTTTATGCACGTTATCCTAGGCATGGTGATTCTTGCTGCTATTTGGATTGGTGTTCGTAAAGGCAAATACAGTGCGAGTGAACACACAGGTATCGAAACAGGTGGAGCCTATTGGCACATGGTTGATTTGGTCTGGATTGTTCTTTTTCCTTTAATCTATATTCTAAACTGAGGTCATGACAATGCGAGCAACATTAGTATGGATATTGTTAGTTATCTTGACCTTGGCCACCTATTTGGCGGGTAAATTTGGCTACAATGGGCGGGAGGTGATGGCATTATTGATGGTCTCTGTTTTTATCAAAGGTCATTATGTTATTGCTGATTTTATGGGGTTACGACAGGTCAAATTCCTTTGGCGTAGCATAATCCACGGTTGGTTAATCTTTGTGACTGTGTTTATCGCAATCGCCTATATCAAAAGCATGGGAGCTTAAATTAATGGCAAAAGACATTCCTTGGTATCAAGCTCAGCTTGATGAAGTTGAATTATTTGAACACGCTTGGAAGCGTCAACTCCCCCTGCTATTAAAAGGACCAACAGGCTGCGGAAAGACTCGTTTTATCGAACACATGGCAGCTAAGCTGGATAGACCGCTTTATACTGTAGCTTGTCATGATGATTTAACGGCGGCGGATTTAGTTGGGAGACACTTAATTGGTGATGGTGAAACCTACTGGAATGATGGGCCACTGACACGAGCAGTACGCGAAGGAGCAATTTGTTATTTAGATGAAGTGGTTGAGGCGAGGAAAGACACCACCGTAGTGCTTCACCCCTTATCAGATGATCGTCGCATATTACCTATCGAAAGAACAGGCGAGCAGTTAAAAGCTCCCCCCGAATTTATGCTGGTGGTTTCGTATAACCCAGGCTACCAAAATTTATTAAAAGGAATGAAACCCTCAACACGACAGCGTTTTGTTTCTATGCAGTTTAATTATCCTGATAAAGAACTAGAAAAAACAATCGTTCAAAAAGAATCAGGTATTGATGATGAGATGGCAACACAGTTGGTTCAACTTGCCAACTCACTACGCATTCTCAAAGATCACGATTTAGAAGAATCAGCCTCAACACGCCTATTGGTCTATGCGGGAATACTAATAAAAGATGGCTTTGATCCCGTAAGAGCTTGCCGAGCTGCAATTGTCGAACCATTAAGCGATGAGCCTGAGACCATTGATGCGCTAATGGAGCTGGTTGATGCCAGTTTCTTATAAACTGAGTAATGGTAGGGTGTATTTTTTGTATCAATTATTTCAACCCCTCCTAGTAGTGTTGATGCATGGGGTACATCCTACCTCCTTTGATGAGACTGCCTAATGGAAGAATACGTCGGTCAAATTTGGCATCGATTTATTACCAATGCTGCAAGCAAGCAATATCCTGATGCTGCGGTATTATTGGATGATGTGCGTGTATCCGTCGGTATTTTGTTCCGAGCATTAGGTGGTGATGCTGGTTTACAAATCGTTAACAGTCTTAAAACGGACTATGCGAGAAAGCGTAATTTATTGCAACGTATCGCAGGTACGGGAAAACAGGCTGAATTAGCTTCCCGCAGTGAGGATAAGCTAAGCCTTCCTGAAAAAATTGCGATATTTCCCGATAAAAAGCTCAACCGTGACCTTTACCTTTGGTTAGCCGTCCTTGCTGCAATGGATGAAGATAAAAATGGCTATTGGCTAGCTGTTAATAGTCAAAAAACGGTTGCTGTATTACAAGCATATCCTGGTCTAAAAGCACGTTATCAACGGCTGGTTGCAGCCCATCTTCCACAACGGCCTGATTTAGAAAAATTACCCCGTCAAGAAGTGCAACGTGAGCAACAAATCCAAATGGCACTGCAAAATCCAGAGGAATTTATTGATGCAGAATTGCCAGAACAGTTAGGAAAATATGCTCCTCAAACTGTTCCCTTATGGCTATATCCACAGCCAACACAAACAGGTGAAGTACCCAAAAGAAAGCAAGACTCTCCAGAATCTGAAGATGAGCGTCAAAATAACAATAGCAAACAAGTTAAAGGCGATAAAAAACTCCGCAAAGCAGAAAGAACGGATAGTCCTGATGGAAAAGATGGCTTGCTTTCTTTCCGTATGGAAGCCTTGTTTAGTTGGTCTGAATACACAAAAGTAGATCGAACCACGGATGACGATGAAGACGACGATGCCATGAGCACAGCGGACGACATGGATGTGATTAGCGTCGCACATGATGATAAACGTCCCTCATCAAAGCTTAAATTTGACCTTGATTTGCCCTCAGAAGAATATGATGACATTGTTCTTGGCGAAGGTATTCCACTACCTGAATGGGATTACAAAAAACAAGAATTGCAGAAAGATTATTGTCGATTGCAAGAAATGCTAGCTCGTGATGCAACTGATATTCCCTTACCCGATAAACTGCAAAAGCATGCTCGACAGCTACGTCGCCAATTTGAAATATTAAGACCTAGACGCATTTGGATGAATCGTCAAAATGATGGTTCTGAATTGGATATGGATAACTATATCTCACAAATTACTGAGAGAAAGTTAGGGCGAATGAATACAGAAATGGCAGTGTATCGTGATTTTCGAAATAAAGAGCGAGACTTATCCTGCTTACTCTTGGCCGATTTATCCCTGTCTACCGACACATGGATCAACAACGATGCCCGTATTATTGATGTTATCCAAGACAGCATGTACTTATTTTCAGAAGCACTAAATGCTACGCAAGATCGTTTCGCACTCTATGGCTTTTCATCTCGCCATCGTAGCCATATTCGCTTTAATCAAATCAAAGCCTTTGATGAAGCCTATACCAACACAGTTAGAGGACGTATAGCCGCTAGCAAACCGGGCTATTACACTCGCATGGGAGCCGCAATTCGTCATGCCAGTAGTTTGCTAGAAAAAGAAGCTTCTGAGCAAAAACTCTTATTACTACTAACTGACGGTAAGCCTAATGACTTAGATAAATATGAAAGTCGTTATGGAACAGAAGACACCCGTGTGGCTTTACTCGAAGCTCGTAAACTAGGTATAAAACCCTTCTGTGTCACTATTGATGAACAAGCAGAAGACTACCTACCTTACCTCTTTGGACAAACATCCTACGCTTTTATTAAAAAGGCAGAAGATCTACCTCAAAAGTTGCCAATGCTTTATGCAAGATTGACAACTTGAGGCTAGGAGCCTGTCTGTAGTCGGCTCATACTCTCGGACAAGCTCCTAGGTTTACGTCAAAAAAACTATTACAATTTAAGATTTCTCAATCGCAAGGCATTCCCAATAACTGAAACAGAGCTAAAGCTCATCGCTAGTGCAGCAATCATGGGGGAGAGTAGTAAGCCAAAGAAAGGATATAAAACACCTGCTGCAACAGGCACACCTAAAGTATTGTAAATAAATGCGAAGAAAAGATTCTGTCGGATATTCTTCATTACGCCTCGGCTTAGTTTCCTTGCTCGTACAATGCCCTGTAAATCACCTTTGACTAAGGTGACACCAGCACTTTCCATGGCAACATCTGTCCCTGTACCCATGGCGATACCTACATGAGCTTGAGCAAGAGCAGGGGCATCGTTAATACCATCCCCCGCCATTGCTACAATATGTCCATCTGCTTGTAGTTGTTTAACAACGGCTGCTTTTTGATCAGGTAATACATCGGCTTCTACTCGATCAATACCCAACTTACTGGCGACTGCTTCTGCCGTTTTACGGTTATCACCTGTTAGCATGACCACGGTGACACCTTCTTTGTGCAAGGCTTTGATTGCTTCAGGCGTAGTTTGTTTAATTGGGTCAGCCACGCTAATTAAACCAGCGGCTTGATTGGCAATTACAACGAACATTACTGTTTGCCCTTCTTCACGTAGTTGGTTAGTTCGTTCTGGGAGGTCAGCAACATCAACACCTAACGCATCACAGAGTTTTCGATTGCCAATAGCGACCTGTTTTTCATTCACCACACCAACAACACCCCGCCCTGTAAGTGATTCAAAATCACTAACTTTTTGTAGCGTTAAGTTACGTTCTTTAGCTGCATCGACAATGGCTTGAGCTAGGGGATGTTCACTAGCTTGTTCTAGGCTAGCAATGGCCTGTAGTAGATCATTATTAGTTTGTGATTCAACGCTATGGATGGCAGATAAGCGTGGCTTACCTTCTGTCAATGTGCCGGTCTTATCAACGACCAAAGTATCAACTTGCTCCATAATTTCGAGTGACTCTGCATTTTTTATTAATACACCTGCAGATGCACCCTTGCCAGTACCAACCATAATTGACATGGGTGTTGCTAAGCCTAAGGCACAAGGGCAGGCAATAATCAACACTGCAACAGCATTGATGACAGCATAGGCGAGCGCGGGTGTTGGCCCGAAGAAGTACCATACAATGAAAGTAATAATGGCAACAGAAACGACAATAGGAACAAAATAAGAGGCGACTAAGTCAGCGAGCTTTTGAATGGGCGCGCGTGAGCGTTGTGCCTCTGATACCATTTTAACGATTTGTGATAATAAGGTATCTGCTCCGACCTTTTCTGCAGTAATTAACAGGCTTCCTGTGGTATTGACTGTCGCACCGATGACCTTATCATCTTTGGTTTTACTCACAGGGATAGGCTCTCCTGTAATCATGGATTCGTCAATATTACTTTCACCGTCTAGTACAATTCCATCGACAGGAATTTTCTCACCAGGACGAACTCGTAAGGTATCACCTGCTTGAATTTGTTCTAAAGGAACATCCGATTCATTACCATTTTCATCGATGCG
>JALVRY010000213.1:0-5311 GCA_027024625.1 Thiotrichaceae bacterium | reverse complement strand
TCTAGGAGTGAGCGGATAGCGGCATTGGTGCTGCTACGTGCTTTAAGTTCTAATACTTGACCGAGTAAAACCAGCACGGTGATAACAGCGGCAGCTTCAAAGTAGACAGCAACAGAACCACCTTCGTGCTGCACAGCAGGTGGAAAAATAGTGGGGAATAATAAGGCAACAACACTGTAAATCCAAGCAATAGAAACACCCATACTTATCAGTGTAAACATATTAAGATTCCATGTTTTTACTGATTGCCAACCTCGGACAAAGAATGGCCAGCCTCCCCATAAAACGACAGGTGTAGCTAAAATAAACTCAACCCATTGAATTGTTTTCATCGGCAGGGAATCAGGTAACCATTGTGTTAAATCAGCAATCATTGCAAGTATAAAAACAATAAAAGCAAGGGGTAAACTCCACCAGAACCGTCGAGACATATCGTCTAGCTCTTCATTCTTTTCTTCAACGGTTACTGTCATGGCCTCTAGTGCCATGCCACATTTTGGGCAACTACCTTGATGATCTTGAATAATTTCAGGGTGCATTGGGCAGGTGTATTGTGTTTTTGTGGGAAGTGCTGAAACTGTTTCTGGCTCTAATGCCATACCACACTTCGGGCAACTCCCTTGTCCCTGCTGACGAATCTCAGGATGCATGGGACAGGTATACATTGCGTCATCAACAACTGCTTGGTTTGTTTGATGAGTATGTTGGTGTGCATGCCCATGACAACAGCTATGGGACTCTTTTTTATGAGCTTTCTTGTGGTGACACTCATCTTTAGCTGGTTTTATATAAGTTTCAGGTTTTTCTTGGAACTTGTCCTGACAATGTTTGCTACAAAAAAAGTAATCCTTCCCATGATGTTTGGCATGGTAGTCACTTTCTTGGCTAACATCCATTCCGCATACTGGGTCTTTGAGTGAGTTGTGATGATTGTGTTTCATTTTATCCTCCTGTTACTCATTATAGATTTGAGTGTAGAAGATGTGTGTTACACATAGGTCAAGCTCTGTGGGGCGTGCGCAAATATCGTAAAGACCAGCGTAAATAAAGGTTATAGAGATAGTCTCTTTAACGGCTTTCAAGCGATAAAGGTGAATAATCGCAGTAATTTTTGATGCTCTGCTTCTCAACAGTGTAGAGATCTATTTGAGAAAGATGTCTATTCTTTCTTGAGCCACTTTGTAAATTACTAAGTGATTTGTTAAAAATAAGGAATAAACATTAAAAATTATTTTCTTGTGCTTGACTTATAAAGGCTAAAAAGCTCTAATACGCACCTCTTTAGAAGCGACGTAGACGCAAGCTTCTTGTGGCCGGATAGCTCAGTCGGTAGAGCAGAGGATTGAAAATCCTCGTGTCGGCAGTTCGATTCTGCCTCCGGCCACCATTAATTACCCCCTTTAGCCCGTTTGAATTAACGGGCTTCTTTTTGCTATCATCGCGACATGACTCTAGCAAAAACATTCTCAAGCTTGTTCCTTGTGCTTACTTTTCTTTCAGCTTGTGGCAGTGAAGATAGTAGTAACTCTAAAATACACTATCCTAACTCTGCTAATAGCGTGCTCCTATTTCAGAATTTTGATGATATATATGAGCCTTCAGGTGTTGTGCGATTGGCTGATGGGCGAATGTTGATTATAGAGGATGAGAAAGAGCATCCGTTTAGTTTGTTAGAACTCAGTGAGAATGATCACCTTCAGCGTTTACCCCTTTCCCCGCTTGTACGAACAGCAAAAAAAGAGAAAAAAATTAAGCTGGATGATTTGGAGGGAGTGACTGTGGGTGACGATGGTTGGGTGTATGCCATTACTTCACATAGTCGCAATAGCCAAGGTAAAAGCAAAAAGCGTCGGGAGCATTTAGTTCGTTTTCATGTGTCGGATAATCAATTAGTAGACTACCAATCATTACCTTCATTGACTGAGTCGTTGAGTGAAATTCTTCCTAATATTTCAATGAAAAAGTTGAATATTGAAGGCTTGGCTTACAACTCAAAAAATAATAGCTTACTGTTAGGTTTTAGGCGGCCTTTGATTGATGACAAGGCAATAGTTGTTCAAATTAATCAGTTGGATACCTTATTTAATACAAAAGATGTCACTAAACTCTCGAGTGAGGTGATGACTTTGGATTTACAAGGAAAAAGTATTCGTAGCCTAAATTATGATCCAGTCCTGCAAGGATTTCTTATTATTGCAGGTTCAAAGAAAACCAGGGGTAGCCCTTTTCGAATGTGGATATGGAAAGAAGGTCAGCTTTCCTCCATCAAAATACAGGGGGTGAGTGATATTGGCTATACTGAAGGCACTGCTTCTATTAAAACTGCCAGTGGAGAGTCTGCTTTATTATTAGTGCAAGATGATGGTCAGCGTGGGGAATCGACAGGGCATTATCTGATTTTGCCCTATGAGAAATTACAGATTAACCAGTAATCTTATAATATTGAAATACAGTTAGATTTATCGACACAATAAGGCTCTTTTTTTACTGATAAATCACCATGAGCCTTGCAGTTGTATACAGCCGTACCAATGATGGCATTGATGCCCCGCTAGTCAGCGTTGAAGTGCATCTAGCTAATGGCTTGCCTGCTTTGTCTATTGTTGGTTTGCCAGAAACCGCAGTGAAAGAAAGCAAAGATCGAGTCCGTGCAGCTCTAATCAATTCTCGTTTTCAATTTCCAGATGGACGAATTACTGTCAATCTTGCCCCTGCGGATATTCCTAAAGATGGAGGTCGTTTTGACTTGCCTATAGCCTTGGGGATTTTAGCGGCAAGTGGTCAAATCCCTGAATCTGCCTTATCGAATTATGAATTTGTTGGTGAGCTTTCATTGGGCGGAGCATTGCGTGCGGTTAAAGGCGTATTGCCCACAGCATATGCAGCTCAACAAGTTGGTAGAAGTTTGTTAGTTCCCACAGAAAATGCCAAGGAAGCCGCTTTAATTAAAGATTTAGATGTTTATTCAGCATCCCATTTACTTGAGGTTACAGCTCATTTTACTAATACTGAGGTATTAACTCCCTGTTTGTATAACCCTCTCGCTGGACAGGTAAAATATACGGTTGATTTAGCGGATGTAAAAGGTCAGTTTCAAGCAAGAAGAGCTTTAGAAATAGCCGCAGCAGGTGGGCACAATATGTTAATGGTTGGTCCGCCAGGTACAGGAAAGACCATGTTAGCAAGTCGGCTAGCGACAATATTACCACCCATGACGGAACAAGAGGCTCTGGAAGCTGCCACAATAGCCTCAATTAGTTTGCAGGGTTTTGATGTAAAAAATTGGGGAATTCGTCCCGTGCGTGATCCACATCATACCTGTTCTGGGGTTGCTCTGGTTGGTGGTGGTTCGCAGGTTAAACCGGGTGAAATTTCTTTGGCTCATAATGGTGTTTTATTTTTAGATGAGTTAACGGAGTTTGATCGCCGTGTATTGGATGTTTTGCGAGAACCATTAGAAACAAAGAAAATTACAATCTCACGGGCAGCTAGGCAGGCAACGTATCCTGCTAATTTTTTGATGATTTCTGCGATGAACTTTTGTCCTCAAGGTCGAGCTTGTGACTCAACGGGGAATAATTGTATTTGCTCACCTCAGCAGCAGCAACGACATCGATCAAAATTATCTGCTCCTTTCTTGGATCGGATTGATTTGCAAATAGAAGTGCCACGTTTACCGCGTGAAGATTTAATGTCTGATAAGCAGGGCGAATCTAGTGAAGCGGTGCGACAGCGTGTTGTGATTGCGAGAGAAAGGCAGTTACAGCGACAAGGAAAAGCGAATAAAGAATTGGGTAATCAAGAAATCAGGCAATATTGCAGGCTAAATGAATCAGATGAGGCTTTAGTTGCGGCAGCGATGGATCGTTTTAAACTTTCTGCCCGTGCGTATCACCGTATTTTAAAAGTAGCGAGGAGTATTGCGGATTTAGCTGAAAGTGAGAATATTCAGACGATACACCTAACCGAGGCATTATCTTATCGCTCAATGGATCGTTTGATGGCTCAAGGCGTTGAAAACACAGCTTCAATATAAAACTAAAGCTGTGTTTTATGCGATGAAATTAGAATATCATCGCTAGTTTAAAGCCACCTTATTCTGCTGGTTTCTCTGCATCGGCTGCTGCATCTTCCGCAGGTTTTTCAGCGTCAGCAGGTGTAGCATCTGCTGCGGGAGCATCTTGAGCTGCATCGCTAGCAGGTGTGTCGCCCTCTGCTGCTTGCTTTTCATCAGCCTCTTCTTCGCAAACAGGTAAGTCACTTTTTTCTTCCTGTTTAGCATCATCACCATCTTTATCGTCAGCTTTGGCATCGTCGCCCGCTTGTTCCTCGCCTTCTTTTGCTTTATCACTATCTTCTGCAGCTTTCTCTGCTTCTGCCTTTGGAATACACTCCTTTTTTGCATCATCAGCTGGCGCTGCATCAGTTGCTGGTGCTTCTTGTGTTGCGGCATCTGTAGCAGCTGCATCTGCGGGGGCTGCAGCATCAGTTGTTGCACTTTCAACTGCGGCAGTCGCATCTGCTGCTGGCATTGCTGCATCTTCAGCCCAAACAGATAGTGATGAAATGCCGAGAGCTAACGTGATTGCACTAGCTAGTGTTATTGTTTTTACTTTCATTTTGTTCTCCTTAACTTATAAACATACAGGAATTTCCATATTTCCCAGAGACTGCAAACTTGAATGATCAGGCTCTAAAGAGTTTAGTCATTACATCTAAGTAGAAGTAGGATCTAAACGAGATGAAAATTTACCCACCAAAAATAAGACGTTGTAACTCTAGATAAGTTTCAAATAACTTAACCTTAACTGAATAAAATAGTATAAAACAAAAAAAATGGCTAGGCTTCTTGAGAAGAAATACCCAAAGACTTTCTAAAGCACTACACTTGAGGCATCTCTAGTGATTTTCTTAACCTATAAGAACTTTTTCATTTGACACTGCATTCTTTATGATTACTTTTTACAGCATTCTTTTTTACTTATTTGTATCAATAATCACTATATTGATTATTGCTTTGCTGTTTCTCACGCCTTTGCTCGTAAAAAAAATACCTTGGTTTAATGAGAAATCTGTAGAGGAAAAAGTTTTATATTCCCTGCCTGTGCATATGCTGATAATTATTCTATTAGCAATTCCTGTTCTAAAAATGAAGGTTTGGTTAAATACATATGTAGCAGGTGTAGAACAGCAGCAGATTCGTGATGGAAATGCAGAAATTCCCCTCCCTTATTCCCATTTTTTGGAGGATCAATATCCAGAACTTGGCAAGGTATATCAAGCGGTTATTGCAAAACGCTTTGTGTTAAAT
>JALVRY010000212.1 GCA_027024625.1 Thiotrichaceae bacterium | reverse complement strand
GTTCAAGGCTACGAAACCGCGATGATAGTTATAGTGCGTAACATCAGTTATTAATATTTGGGAATAAATTCCCCGTCATGCGATCTCAAGTAGATTTTGGATCAAGCTTGAAAGAAAAACAGCGGTAATTTTCTTTCAAGCAATGGGCTTAATTATGCTCCCCTGCTTATATAGGAGTTAATCCGTCTCTTGTATTTTTTCCATTAAGCCTGTTTTAGTAAGAATTTTACTAAAGGCATCCATTATTTCAGGTGTTAATACTTGTTGGATGTAGTCTAATGCCCATTCTCTGTCATGTGCTCCAAGTTCACCAACGATATTCATGCCAAACTCACGAGCCATGGAAAATGCAGGGGCTTGCTTTTCATCATCCCATTTTGTCTCAGAATAACCCGCCAAGCGTTCATTTAGTGTATTGATAAATGGCGTGCGGTAATCGCCTGGACCATCGAAGCTGCGTGCGTTTTCGTGCACATGGTCTGATAATTTGCGTGCAAATGTTGAAACTAGAAAGGCACGATCATCATCGTCAACTGTTTTATAAAGTACGCGATCTAGGGTGTGGATGAGTAAGTGCATGACTTCGCTAATAATGCGGATACGTTGCATTTGCGTGGTGACATCAAATTTCTCATCTTCGATTTCAAGCATGGATTGCATGCCAATACGCCAAGCATTAAAAGCCAATACGCCAACGACTTCTTCAGCAGAAATTTCACGGCCTTCTTTACTCCACTGGGTTTTTACACGAACAATTCTCAACTTGTTTCTCCACGATTGTTTAATCCAACAAGGCGGAGTATAAAGGCTATATTAGCAAATGCGAATATCTCTTATCTCTAAGCAGGATTTTGCTTTTCAGCAAGTAGAAACATACACTCCTACTTATGAAAGAAAAATACGCTGACTTAATTCAAACTGTTCAACATAACTGCCATATTGCCGATGCGCGTCATGCGGGGGATTATACGCTCTGTGTTTACCTGCTAAAAATGCGAGAGTTTTATCGCTGGGAGCAAGGCTATGATTATCAAAAAGAATTAACCAATGATGATGTGGGAGATTGGCTGGTTGAGCGAGAAGGTTTGTGGGATGAAATAGAAGAGCAAGACTTCAAACGGCTTACTATCGGCAGTAAGGAATACGATCCCTTTGATAATGAGGCGATTAATACGGCTATAGCAAATAAAGGGCTAGTTTATAGTGCGGGCTTAGGTAATCAATGTCGTCCACACTTCTTTATTGGTGAGCTAGATCAGCATATCCAAGAGGAAGGTTATAATGTTCGAGTTGCGGCTAAGGAGTTTGCGAGAGATATGGCGTCACCCGCAGCGATGCAGCAAGGTGAAACGATTTACCTACGCCGAGAGTCATTACGTCAAATGCTATGGGAAAAAGTGGACGAATGGGGTTGGCTTGGTACCGATAGCCCACTAGGTCGAGCTGTTGCATATTATGATTTTGACGATAATATCGAAGCCGCTTTAAATCAAATGACAGATACAGAGCTACCGATGGTCATGGCTCATGAAATTGGCGAGATCATGGCAGGAAAGGTACTGGGTGAAACGTGGCAAAAAATGTTATTAACATTGCCTCGTTCTAAAGCAGAGATTATGTTACGAGCGATTCGAGATCACTATGCCGATGCTCTCAGCACATTGCCTA
>JALVRY010000211.1 GCA_027024625.1 Thiotrichaceae bacterium | reverse complement strand
CTATTTAAAATTTAATTTTTATTGCCATGCCCGGCAGAAAATCAAGTCTCCAATTCCATTGGCTATCATTTTTTCTCTATAAAGATCGTCAACTTCATTTAATAGTTCTAAAACACTTTTTCCTGAAGGCGCAGTCTCTCTGAGAAGTTTTTCAGGCAATACAACATTTGACATGTCGGTTGTATTAGCTTGTCCTGTACCATTGTGCATCCAATGAAAATGATTGGTTAACGATGCCTGAAGTAATGGCCGGGTTTCACACTGTAATCCGGTATCACGCAGAAGTTTGGTTAAACCGTATTCAGAAAAATAGTACAAATGATATTGGCGATAATAAAAATCTCTGTATTGTGGAATATCGTAGATATTTGCAATTGGATCCAATAAATTAGGAACTTCAATAAATACTTGTGTGTTCTCATGCATAAATCTGGATTTCATATCGTTCAGAAAATCTTTTACATTTGGAATATGCTCCAGAAGTGCAAATAAACATATAACGTCATAAGGTTTTTCAGGTTCAAACTCATGCAGTAACATATCCCAGATTTGAAACCCGTCTTTTCGTAATTCTTTAACATGATGCTCGGTAATTTCAGTTCCCTCTGCCTGTGCAACATGCGGTTTTATCATTTTCAAGAAGGTCCCATCACCACAACCAATATCGAGCAATCGAGTATTTTCAGTAAGATAAGGTAAAATTGAGTCATAGCGACCTTTATACTCATCATATTTCATCACTTCGCCAGTTACATTTGGCTTAAAGACATAATTGTCTTTCTGATAAAAACTGTAGACACGCTCTTCATCATTCCAGTGTTCTGTATAATCAATATCACAATCCGAACAATGATAGAATGTCATAGGAATATTACCTTTAGCCATATTCCGAATTTCTTTACCAGGCACTGAACATACTGGACAAAAATCTGTCATTATTTAGTTTCCTGCACTAATTTAAACAATATTAACGGGGGGAATAATAGAGCTTTCTTCAAGAAATTTAACAAACTCTAAAAGCTTGTAGTCATTATAACGTTTTGACACAAACTGAATACTAACGGGAAGATTGTTGGGCCCTGTTGCTATTGGGATATTAATGGCTGGGGTATGAACATATGTCCATATTAATGCTGCATCTTCTAACTCAACAGGGTTTTCAAGCGAAGGGGCTTCACCAACTGTTGACATACTTAAAATAATATCATAATCATCAAAAAATGAATCCATTGATTCCTGAGCTTCTACTTGATGCTTCAATCCTTTAAAGTACATATCTCGATCTATAGTTTTTCCATACTCTATCATTTTCTTGAAAGAACTACTCAGCAAGTCAGAATGATTTTCATATTCATCACTGAAATAATATGAAAGAGCCTTTGAATAAACAATATCATGATTCAAATGTGTATCAAGTAAAGCATCAGGTAATTCTACTTCATAAATAAGTATAGAACTAACACCATCAAGTTTTTTTGCGAAATTTTCAATTATCGTTTTTGTATAATCTTTTACACCCGGCCAAACATATGTTTTTACAAATGCAATTTTTATCTTTTTATCAGTCATTACCCAAAAGAAAATTATTGCAACGAGGTCTAACCCAATAACCTTCAAGATATCTAAAATTGATATCTTTCTCCCCGCAACTTCTTTCTCTCTTATAATAA
>JALVRY010000210.1 GCA_027024625.1 Thiotrichaceae bacterium | reverse complement strand
GCCAGTTGGCGCTGGTATTTTACCAGACTGAGCCTTCAACGGAGAAGGTTCAGCCCAGGACCCTGCGGGCTGGCATCTATACGCAGGACGGAGAGCTTATTTCTGACTTACATGATCTTGTTTTTGACTTTGTCTCGGATAACCCCAGAGAGCGGGAATTACAACTCCGTTTTGTTCTGACTCGGAAGGCAGAAGAGGCAAACGGGCAGGAGGTTATACTTAAGCTGGAAGAGAAGGTAGCGGGTACCTCACATTATAAAGAATACAAAACGCTGACCTATTTGATGCGGCGCTCTTTTACCAGTGATTTTGACTTTTAGGAAGGTTAACCATGAACGCTCTGGATGAAAAAGTAAATAAACATTTTCCTGGCCTTGTGGTCCGTAAGGATCTGGTCAAGACAGTCAAGGGGAACGCAATCGTTCCGTCCTATGTTCTGGAGTATCTTCTGGGACAATATTGTGCAACTAATGATGAAGCCAGTATTGAAACAGGCATTCAGACGGTAAAGGAAATTCTTGCCAAACATTATGTCCATCGAAATGAAGCAGGCCTGATTCGTTCGACTATTCGTGAAAAAGGCCGCCATAAGATTATTGATAAGGTCACTGTAGAACTTAATGATAAAAAAGATGTTTATGAAGCTCAATTTTCAAATTTAGGTATTAAAAAGGTACTTATTGATACCAATACAGTAAAAAAACACCCTAAATTGTTAGTTGGTGGTGTTTGGTGTATTGCCGATATTGAATATGAATATACTGAAGATAATAGTGCCAGTCCCTGGATATTAAGTACTTTAAAACCTATCCAGATGTCACACTTTGATTATCAAAGCTATATTGAAGCTCGCAAACAGTTTTCTCTTGATGAGTGGATTGATGTGTTGATACAAAGTATAGGCTTTAATCCAGAGTATTTTGGACGGCGTAGTAAATTAACCCAGTTGGTGCGGCTAATTCCTTTTTGTGAACGCAATTATAATCTAATAGAACTGGGACCAAAAGGTACAGGTAAGTCGCATATTTATTCTGAGTTCTCTCCACATGGTATCTTAATATCCGGGGGTGAAGTTACAGTACCAAAGCTTTTTGTCAATAACTCTTCAGGGAAGATTGGACTGGTAGGGTTCTGGGATACTGTTGCTTTTGATGAATTTGCCGGAAAAAAGAAGAAAATCAATAAAGCACTTGTTGATATTATGAAAAACTATATGGCAAATAAGTCATTTTCCCGTGGTGTGGAAACTCTCGGAGCAGATGCCTCAATGGTTTTTGTGGGAAATACTGAGCATAGCTTGCCTTATATGCTAAAGCATTCCCATTTGTTTGATGCTTTACCCGATGAATTTTGCGATTCTGCCTTTCTGGATCGTCTGCATGCTTATATACCTGGTTGGGAAGTAGATATTATTCGCGGTGAGATGTTCTCCTCAGGTTATGGCTTTGTGGTGGATTATCTGGCTGAGATTTTGCGTCATTTAAGAAACCAGGATTATTCAGATCAATATAAAGATGATTTTACTCTTTCTGCTGATATTTCAACTCGTGACCGGGATGGTATCAATAAGACTTTTTCCGGTATGATGAAAATATTATTTCCTCAGGGTGGTGCAAGCCATGAGGAAATTGAGGAAGTTTTGAAATTATCTATGGAAGGACGTAAACGTGTT